>JAGPUU010000458.1 GCA_018067325.1 Amphritea sp. | reverse complement strand
ATCCACACCTCATCAGACTCAATATGTTTCATAATTCTATTTTTTATCCAGCTGAGCTTTAATCAGATCACCGATAGTCATCGGTCCCGAAGACTCAACCTGCTGTTGCTTAATTACATCCAGTGCTTGTTTTTCCTGCTGTTTCTCTAACTGTTTTATTGAAAGGGCTATATTTCGGCTGCGCCTGTCAATATTTGTAATCAGTACATCAATAACACTATCTGTACTGAAAAGTTTGCTCAAATCATCTATCCGTTCAAAAGAGGCTTCCTGTAATTTAACAGTACCTTCAATGCCTTCAGCTAGCTCTAAGGTCAAATACTTCGGTGTCACCTTAATGATTTTACCGCTGACGACTTTACCCTTCTCATTGGCAGAGACAAATTCAGAGAAAGAGTCACTTCCCAGCTGCTTTATGCCAAGAGAGATACGCTCTCGCTCAGAGTCCACCGCCAGAATAACCGCTTCAACGGTATCACCTTTCTTATAGGCCTTCACAGCCTCCTCACCAGCCATATCCCACGACAGATCAGAAATATGAACCAAACCATCGATACCACTTTCAAGGCCAACAAAAACACCGAAGTCAGTAATTGACTTAATTATTCCAGAAACCTCGGTGCCTTTAGTATAGGTCTCTGCAAAGGCATCCCATGGGTTGGCTTTACACTGTTTCATTCCCAGAGAGATGCGTCGACGCTGATCATCTATAGTCAGAATCATAACCTCAATCTGATCACCAACCTGTACGACCTTGGACGGATGAACATTTTTATTTGTCCAATCCATCTCAGAAACATGTACTAAGCCTTCAATACCGGTCTGAATTTCAGCAAAACAACCATATTCTGCAAGATTACTAACCTTAGCTGAAACTTTGCTACCCACCGGGTTACTGTTCTTAAACTCATCCCAGGGGTCAGCCGTCAGTTGCTTCATACCCAGTGATACACGGCCTTTATCACGATCATAGCGCAGTACTTTTACATCAATCTCATCACCAACACTTAACAGCTCGCTGGGATGCTTAACCCGCTCCCAGGCTATATCAGTAATATGTAACAAGCCATCTACACCACCCAGATCGATGAAAGCACCATAGTCTGTCAGGTTCTTAACCAGACCTTTAACCGCCATACCCTCGTCCAAGGTAGCCAGTAGTTTATCCCGCTCTTCATTATAGGCGGTTTCAAGTACGGCTTTACGGGATACAACAACGTTATTGCTTTTAGCATCCAACTTAACCAGCTTGAATTCTAACTCTTGGTTTTCTAGATGAGAGGTATCGCGAAGCGGACGAATATCGACCAGAGAACCCGGTAAAAAAGCACTGATTGAATTTACACCGACAGTGAAGCCGCCTCGTACCTTGCCGGTAATACGACCCGTAACAATTTCATCATTCTCAAGCGCATTCTCAAGCACTTGCCAGGCTTCAGCACTTTTAGCTTTATCACGGGACAATTGCGTCTCGCCGGAGCCGTCTTCGAGGGAAACCAGTGCAACCTGCACCTGATCACCGACGACAATGCTTAATTCACCGTTATCATCAAGGAACTGACTACGAGGAATAGCGCCTTCAGATTTAAGTCCTGCATGGACAACAACAAAGTCGCCGTCAATAGCGACCACTTCACCGGTTATGATTGAGCCCGGCTGCATATCCAGCTCTTTTAGGCTCTCTTCAAACAGTTCCGCAAAACTATTACTCATACCGGCTAAACCTCGTATTTTTGCCGTTAACGCAAACCCTTATGTCTCGCCTGATCCAGTACAGATGCCAAAACCTGCTCGATACTTAATTCGGTAGTATCAAGGGAGATAGCGTCCGTAGCCGGCTTTAGAGGCGCTACTTCACGGTTCATGTCACGCGCATCCCGAGCCTGAATATCCACCAATATTGCCTGAAGACTAGCACTCAGTCCCTTATTTATCAACTGGTTATACCGACGGTCTGCACGCTCTTCTGCGCTGGCTGTCAAATACACTTTCAGCTGAGCCTGCGGAAACACCACTGTCCCCATATCCCGACCATCTGCAATCAGACCCGGTTCTGAGACAAATGCCCGCTGACGTTCCAGCAGCGCTTCCCGCACAGGACCTAATGCAGCAACGATAGATGCGTCGGCTCCGCACTCTTCCGTACGGATAATATTGGTCACTTCCTCACCTTCAAGAATGATTAAAACTTCATTCAGATTAGCAGGTGTTTCAAACTGAACATCAAGGTGTGCAGCCAGAACGACCAACGCATCTTCATCATCAAGTGCCACGCCATGATGGCGGGCTGCCAAAGCGACCAATCGATACAGCGCACCACTATCCAGTAGATTCCAGCCCAGCTCTCTTGCCAACAAACTACAAATTGTTCCCTTTCCTGACCCGCTAGGACCATCAACCGTAATAACTGGGAAATTTCCCATGCTATTTCTCCTCTTTGCGAACCTGGATGCCTACCTGCTGAGCCAACTCAACAAAGTTAGGGAATGATGTCGATACATTCGCACACTCACGGATCTCGATAGCCCCTTTAGCTCTGAGTGAAGCGATAGTAAATGACATAGCGATCCGGTGATCATCATGACTTTCAATAACACCGCCACCCATTTCGCTTCCCCGGATAATTGCACCATCCGGCGTACCTTCTATATCAGCACCCAGAACCTTCAGCCCATCGACCATCGCCTGAATACGGTCACTCTCTTTTACCCGAAGCTCTTCAGCACCGGCTAAAACCGTTTCACCTTCTGCACAGACCGCTGCAATAAACAGCGCAGGAAATTCATCAATAGCGAGGGGAACCTGGTCCTCGGGTATCTTTATTCCTTTCAACGGCGCATAACGAATTCGGATATCAGCCACTGGCTCACCACCCACTTCCCGCTCATTAAGTAGCTCAAGATTACTACCCATCGCCCGCAGAATATTGATAACTCCGATTCGGGTTGGATTGATACCAACATGCTCCAGAGTAATATCTGAATCCGGACAGATAGCCGCAGCCACCATAAAGAATGTCGATGAGGAAATATCCGCAGGGACATCAATTTTAGCTGCAGTTAATGAACCACCACCGGACAGAGACACCTTATTTTTATCTACATCAACCTGATAACCAAAGCCGCGCAGCATCCGCTCGGTGTGATCCCGTGTCGGCGCGGGTTCAATAACCGATGTCTCGCCTTCAGCATAAAGACCGGCAAGCATGACACAGGATTTCACCTGAGCACTGGCCATCGGCATTTCGTAATTAATCGCTTTAAGCTGTTGCCCGCCTTTAATTCGCACAGGCGGACAACCATTCTCACCCGTTTCAACCACTGCACCCATCAATCTCAACGGCTTAGCAACACGCTCCATCGGGCGCTTGCTCAAAGAAGCGTCGCCGCTCAACTCAGAGTCAAAAGACTGACCAGCCAACAATCCAGACATTAATCGAATGGTTGTACCGGAGTTACCTACATAGATTGGTCTGGGAGGCTTCTGCAAACCATTGATACCCACCCCGTAGATTTTCACTTCACCCTGATGAGGCCCTTCTATGACAACCCCCATATCGCGAAAAGCCTGAAGCGTTGCCAGACTATCTTCCCCTTCAAGGAAGCCGGTCACCTCAGTAACACCATCCGCCAATGATCCCAGCATAATTGAGCGATGGGAGATCGATTTATCACCAGGTGCTCTAATGCTGCCCTGTACCTTACCGCCCGGCTGGGCAAAAAATGTAGTTTCTTTAGTTGTCATATTTTGAGTGTAGGCTGAGCCTGATAATATTTTTGTAAAATGCTCGCGAGATGCCTTTGCTCGGGTAAAAATCCCTAGCATCGCACGACTGTCTTCGGACTCAATTGCTGATCGCAGCCGATTCAATCCGGTCGAAAATTCGTCAATCTTTTGTAGTATGGCCTGTTTATTTGCCAAACCAACATCATGCCACATCGTTGGATCACTGGCGGCAATCCGGGTAAAGTCCCTGAAGCCTCCCGCGGCATAACGGAAAATATCGGTACAATCCTGCTCCTGAGCCAGCGTATCAACCAGAGAAAACGCCAGCAGATGAGGTAGGTGACTGGTAGCAGCCAGCACTTCGTCATGCCTTTCAACATCCATCCTTAATACTTGTGCACCAACCCCCTGCCACATTCTTGAAACCAGCGTAACAGCTTCCGGATCACTCTGTGGCAGTGGCGTTATAATGACCTTATGATGCTCAAATAATGTTTCATCTGCAGCCGCAACTCCGCTTTTTTCTAATCCGGCAATAGGATGCCCGGGAATAAAACGCTGTGGAACCGAACCAAACAGAGCTTCAGCTGCCCTTACCACGTTACCTTTTACGCTACCAACATCGGTCATGATCGTTTCGGGGCGAAGCGCAGGCTTAATGTCAGCCAGTACAAACTCCATCGCTTTAACCGGTACCGCCAAGACAATGAGATCGGCCTGCCTTACCTCATCGAGAAGATCGGAAGCAATATCATCAACCACGCCCAAACGTAAGCCCGTTTCTAGCTCATCGGCATCCCTGTCATAACCGACTACGGTTTTACAGATCCCTCGCACTC
>JAGPUU010000474.1 GCA_018067325.1 Amphritea sp. | reverse complement strand
TAATTTAGGTTTGCAGTTCAAAGTGAAATAGTGAATACAGTATCATCATTAAAATTTCAACGACTTTAAGTGTTGAAAAATGAAGGTGATTTGGTGGTGACAGTTTTAATTAAAACCCAAAAACATGAAAAAAAATAAGTTTTGTTTAGTATTGTTTTCCATAACAGTTTTGTTAGCCATAATTGTTAGCTGTCAAAGTGACAAGGAGATTCTTGAGGATTTAGTACCTCTGGAAGATGTGGCAACAGTATATCAAAATTGTGACTATAGTGGTTATTCGATCTCACTTTGTATAGGAACTTATAATTTAGAGCAGCTTAAGAAAAAAGGAGTAAGAAATAATGATATTTCTTCATTTCAAGTTGCCAGCGGCTATATAATAACGTTTTTCGATGATGATAATTTGGAGGGACAGCCACGAACAATGATTGGTTCAACAAGTTGTTTGGATGCTGAAGGTTGGAATGACAAAATAACTTCATTAAAAATAGAAGAAAACAATAATGATAATCCTCCGAATACACCAACTGATTTAATTGCAACAGCCATTACCGATACGCGTATTAAGCTGATGTGGACGGATAATTCAGATGATGAACTGATATTTAATATTAATGTATTTACTGCTGATATGGTGAAAATATCAACATTTACGTCAAATGAAAATGTAACCAGTAGAGAAATTGATGGATTAACGATAGATACAAAGTATTCTTTTCGTGTTACCGCTGAGAGTTTGGGTGGAGTGTCGAATCCAACAAATATTGCAACAGAGCAAACGAATAGTGAACGCACCGAAAATATTGATGACTTAATGCAATATGCGGGAGGTTTTACCCAATCAAGCAGTACGCCGATGGGTAAACATTTTGAAAATTTGCACATCACTACATCTGAAGATATTATCTATTTAAACGATGCCAGCAATCAACCTCCTAATCCTATAGGTCTTGAAAATCTTCTAATGCAAGAGTTTACAGTTACGCTTTACCCATATGGTTCCCCAAGCCCTGCCGATTTAAATCAACATGCAATTGGAGACTGTAATGGGGTTACAGCAATGGCAAGTATGGCATATCTGGCGCCTAATTTTGTGAAGAGTATTATTGAGGATAATGGTAACGCAACTTATACAATTAAAATGTTCGATCCGCAAGGAAAGAAAATAACATTAAAAGTTGATTCTAAATTTTTATCCAATACATCTGGCGATTTAGAGGCCTGCTCCGGAAAGAATGGAACAGCAACTTGGTCAACAATCCTGGAAAAGGCAATCATGAAATATAACGTAATTTATCAGGCTAATTCAGATATTGGTGGGATTGGATCAGAACATGTTACTCCGCTTTTTACTGGAGAAGGAAGTAGCTTTTCTTTCGATCGTGGTTTATTAACAGCAAATCAACTTGCACGTGTGGTAAAATTTGGTTTGGCTAATGGGAAATTTATATCAGGGGGGTTCAATCCATCAACTGAGATTGGTGATGTTCATACAGTAGGTGCTCATGGTTATGCACTTATGATTTCAAGCAATTCTTCAGCTCTGTTTGCTATGCGTAATCCATGGGGGGCAAACCCATTAAATGCAGGAGGATATGATTCCAGCACGGATGGTGTACTTGATATTCCTTCAACTGGTGCAGTGCCACCAACTATTGACTTACGTCTTATTGATCCTGGAATTGTGGGAACTAACGGGACGACTGATCCTTACACCCCTCCAAGTGGATCCTTGAAAACAGGCGGGGAAATAAGAATTTCGACTAATTGATCAGTAATTTTTCAATATAGATATATTTAGACGCTTCCATGGGAGTTGACGAGCAGAAACTAAAGTTGGCAAGTCCGATGGGGCATGTCAACTTTACTATGGTTAAATTAAAAAAAAGTTTGTTGTTGTACGGCTGGTTTGATTCATAAATCAGCAAAATTAAATAATTCTTCCTGTTAAATTTCATTCCCAGTTTAGTTTTTATTTGGTTGTTGTGTCATTTATCTTTTGATGGATGTGGACAGATAGAACGTTCTGATTTTAATGCCCCACACATCGAATTTGTAAATCTTGATTCAACAGTGAAAGGTTCTTTGTACGGAGATATTACTAAAAATCAAGAAGCAATTATTTATAGTTTTCTCTGAGTATTGAATTATGACTTAGTTGTGCTGTTTTGTGACATTCCTTCTTATATGAATTTCTTTCATTCATGAGGGAACTAAATTATTGTAGGTTTGAAATCTATTACTATTCTAATATTCGACATGCTTGTCAAAAGCCAAACTTCACAACTGATTGTGAATATTTTATTGATAAGCTGTAGAAGTCTTTATTTATTCACTTGCTTTATTTATAGGTGACATTATAACGAGTGTAATGCAAATTACATAAGTAAGTAGCGCCGTTGAAGCTTTAAAATCTATGTGTTATGAATTCATCTTAATTAGGGCAAAAGACAAATGATTGGTATTTGTTCAAAAAAAATTCTGGAATTTAAATTGGGATTAGTAAAGTTAATTTGGCTTGAAGTGATTTGCCTTTATGGACTTGTCTAAGATGTTTTTCTTTCAATGATGCAGAAATGCAAAATTGAAATCCGCAGCACATCTGCGGAATATGAATGTTAAGTCTTGGCAGATTATAATCTTACTGAAGATTCTCTATAGTAGTGTTCATTGAATATCGAAATTGACTATTTATCTATCCTATGTTTAGTTTAATTGTTATGAAAATCAGAAATCTATGAAAGTAAATTGGAATTTATCTTATCTCTTTTACACTAGAGGTAAAATATTAATATGTATGTTGTGTGTATTAGTGCTGTGCTTGAATTTTGCTAAGGTATCTGCAGCTGAAGTCCACGATAAAAATGTGGAAGGTGCAGAGAGTGAAATTCAACAACAAAAGAATAAAATTGTAATTGGTACAGTAGCTGATGAAAAAGGGGAGCCTATTCCTGGGGTTTCCGTTGTAATAAAAGGTACTGTTAACGGTACGAGTACTGATGTTGATGGTAACTTTTCTTTAAGCGGTGTGACTGATGAAGATCTATTAGTTGTTTCATTTATTGGAATGAAAGCTAAAGAGATTGTAGTTGCGAATCAATCTCGTTTCGATGTATTATTGGAAAAGGAGACTGTTGGCTTGGATGAAGTTGTGATTGTTGGATATGGTTCTCAGAAAAAGATTAGTGTTGTTGGTGCTCAGTCAAGCATTAGAACAGATGAGTTACAGCAGTCGGTGGCCAATATCGGTACTATGTTAGCTGGTCGTGTTTCCGGATTAACAGGGGTGCAAAGGTCTGGTTTACCCGGCCATGATGCTGCTGATATTTGGATTCGTGGTATTGGTACTTTTGGTTCTTCCAGTCCTTTAATTTTGGTGGATGGTGTCGAGCGTTCATTAGATGATATTGATCCGATTGATATTGCATCATTTTCTATTTTAAAAGATGCTTCGGCAACTGCAGTATATGGTGTTCGTGGTGCAAATGGAGTTATATTAATTGAGACAAAACGCGGGAAAATTGGAAAACCTAAAGTGGCGGTTGACTATTTTGAAGGTATAACAAGCTTTACAAAAGTACCTAAACTTGCTGATGGTATTACCTATATGAAATTGGCTAATGAAGCTTTGACAACTCGAGGTGAGCAACCAAAGTATAGTGACGAATACATAGAACGAACAGCAACAAATTATGACCCTTTGCTTTATCCTAATGTTGACTGGATGGATGAAGTGTTTAAAGATTACGGACGCAATAGAAAAGCGACTGTTAATTTAAGTGGAGGCTCTCAATCTGCTCAGTATTATGTGTCTTTAGGCTATTATGACGAAACAGGTTTGTTTGTAACTAATGGATTGGAAGGTTATGATTCTGATACTCGTTATAAGCGTTATAATTTCACTACAAATTTATCTGTTGATATCACAAAAACGACAAAAGTGAATTTGGGAGTTAGAGGTTCCCTTTCCGACGGAACATATCCTGCGACAAGTGTATCTTCTGTTTTTGAGGCTGCCATGGAGGCGCCTCCTGTTGAATATCCTGTTGAATATCCAGGTGGATTTGTGCCAGGAAAGAGTGCGAATGGTGG
>JAGPUU010000453.1 GCA_018067325.1 Amphritea sp. | reverse complement strand
TCCATCTGATCGAGAATGTCTTTTCGCAAATCGATGCCCGGGGCTACTTCTGTCAGTTTGAGTCCTTTGTCGGTGAGGATGAAGACAGCACGTTCAGTGATAAAGGTGACCTTCTGGCCCTGTTCTACAGCGTATTGGCCGTTGAATGTGATCTGCTGTACTTGCTTAAGAAACTTCTTAACGGATCCGTTTCTGACTATGTTCAGTTCACCGTTGTTTATCTCAACCTGTTGCGATCCGGAGGTAAAGGTACCGAGAAAATACAGCTCCTGAGTGTTCTGGGTGATATTGATAAAACCACCGGCTCCCGCAAGTTTACTGCCGAAACGACTGACGTTAACATGGCCTTCGGGGCAGGTTTCGGCCAACCCGAGGAAGGCTTGGTCCAGTCCGCCGCCATCGTAAAAATCAAACTGAGCAGGTTGGTCTATGATGGCGGCGGCATTACTGACTGCGCCAAAGCTAAGGCCGCTGGCCGGTTGCCCGCCAATACCTCCAGGCTCGACTGTCAGGGTAAAGTCATTGAGTATCTTTTCCTCGGCGGCTACAGCAGAAACCATTTCAGGCATGCCGATACCCAGATTAACCACTGATCCTTTTCGTAGTTCCATTAAAGCTCTACGGCCAATAATTTTACGGGCTGAAAGGGCTTCTGGTTGCTGCTCTAATGGGGCTATAACGTCGCCACAATAGGCGGGGTTGAACTGTTCAGCAAAGGTTTGAGGGTGATCTTGTGGTTCGGCAATGACAACGTGGTCTACCAAAATCCCGGGAATTTTTACCCGGTCAGGCGTTAGTTGATGCTTGTCGGTGGTGCGTTCTACCTGAACAATGACTTTTCCACCGCTGTTGTGGGTGGCCTGGGCAATAGCTAACACATCAAGGGGGAGTGCCTCGCGCTCCATAGAGATATTTCCATCTGCATCAGCGGTAGTGCCCCGCAGCAAAGCTACATCGATGGGAAAGGCTTTGTAAAATAGATACTCTTCGCCCTGTAATGTCAGTAGTTCTACCTGATCGGTGAGCGTTCGGCTGTTTATTTTGCCCCCTCCTTGACGAGGGTCGACAAAGGTATGTAGGCCGACTTTGGTCAGGGTGCCAGGCTTACCTGCGGCGATATCCCTGAATAGATGGCAGATGACGCCCTGAGGTAAGTTGTAAGCTTCTATTAGATTGTCGGTGGCTAGTTTCCCCAGTCCCGGTGCTAATCCCCAGTGCCCACCAATTACTTTTCGTACCATGCCTTCATGGGCAAAATGGTTCAAACCTCGAGTTTTGGCGTCTCCCTGGCCAGCAGCGTAAACCAAGGCGAGCTGTTTGGGCTGTTGGCTGGATAAAAAGCGTTGTTCGATCGCTTTGGCTATCGCTTCGGCAAAGCCGATACCGATAAAGCCGCCGGTAGCGATAGTGGCGTTATCGGGGATAAGTTGGGCGACCTGCTCTGCACTCAGAAGCTTAGACATAGGAGTAGTCCTGTGATTTTTATTTTTTTAATATAGGTATTGTTTAGCAATCACTGAGCCAATACTAATAAGCGTTATAAAATCATAAGGTTAGGTGATTAATAAGCAGAGTAAAAATATCCATATGTCTAGGTTGTTAGACATAGTGTATTTATATGTTTAATTCAGTTTACATATTTAGACGTTTAATCCTGTTGTATAAGGTTGCTCGTGAAATACCTAATAGTCTGGCTGCTTTAGTTTTGTTGTACTGACACAGCGTAAGTGCCTGCTGAAGGGCTTCTGCCTCAGCTTGATGCTTAATCTGATTAAGATCTGAGAAGATACTAACGGGAGTACCGGTAATCAGATCATCGGCGCCAAGGTCTTCCGCTGAGATAAGCTCGTGCTCAGCCATAACACAGGCTCGCTCGAGTCGGTTATGAAGTTCACGAACATTACCGGGCCAGTGATAGTGTTGTAGCCAGAACAGGGCATCCTGGCTAAGGTTAAGTGCCGGCAGGCCTGATTCATGGGCGATTTTTTTCATCAGGTAGCTGCTGAGCGCGGGTATGTCCGTAGCTCTTTCTCGCAGGGCTGGAAGTTGAAGGGGTAATACATTCAGTCGATAGTAGAGATCGGCTCTAAATAGTCCTTTATCAACCAGTTGTTTAAGGTCTTGGGAAGTGGCTGCGATAATCCGGACATCAACTTTTTCCAGTCGGTTTGAGCCAAGTGCTTCGACTTCCCGCTCCTGGATGACTCGTAATAGTTTTGCCTGAATAGCCGCTGAGATATCAGCGATCTCATCGAGGAACAAGGTGCCGCCTGTCGCTAGCTGGATTTTTCCCAGGCGGCCGTTTTTACTTGCACCGGTATAAGCGCCTGCGGCTGTTCCAAATAGTTCGGCTTCCACCAAAGATTCGGGTAGTGCAGCCATATTGATGCCGACAAAAGGAGCGTCGCTTCGGGGGGAAGCATTGTGGATGCCCTGGGCAAGTAATTCTTTACCTGTGCCGGTCTCGCCCAACAATAGAATAGTTGTATCGAGCTGTGCGGATCTCAGTGCCTGGCGCTTAATTTTAAGCAGTGCAGGAGAGTTGCCAATAAGGTCGTCCAGTTCATATTTGCTGGTTCGCAGCAAGTTCTCTGAAACCAGCTGTTTCTTCAGTCGAGCAAACTTATCAAACAGCGGTTGGAGGTTTTCCAGATCGTCATAGAAGACAAAGCCGATAGCGCCGAACACCGAGCCGTCGGGGTTTTTAAGCGGTAAGCGGGTAACTGCGCACCAACGGTTATTGATCTGCATAAGGTCGAGAAAGCTGGGTTGGCCTGTCTTGAGGATTCTGGGAAGTTGAGTGGTTGGCAGAATGTCGTTTACAAGCTGGCCTATGAATTCAGTATTGTCAGGCAGTTCCATCAACTCTCGGTATTGTTGGCTTAGCCAGACAATCCGACATTCTTGATCTATGGCTATAGCGCCCTGGCAAAGACTGGAGAGCAGAGTAAGGAGGTTTTCGTCGCTGGTATTAATGAGAGTTTCTAGCTGGCTCATTTGGATTCTGCGCTGCGGATAGATACAGCCCAGTGTGCCAGAATTTACTTCAGGATGGCAGTGCTCAGGTCAGGCTGTTTTATTGCCTGCAGCAGACTTATGGCAAACAGGCTAAAGCGTCAGGCGACGCGTTGCTGATTGTCTTCTATATCAAGCAGTTCCCAACGGTGGGGGACACTGATAAGGCCGATGTGTGAGCTGCAGTCTTTGCATATATATAACGTGTTGTTATGTACATGTTTTACTTCGCTCAGGCCGCTATGCAGGCTGATGCTTTGATGTTCCAGTAGAGCCTTGCACTGAGGGCAGATACATGACATTTGAATTACCTCTCGACTGTATTCTGGATATCTTTTATGGACAGCAGATCTTTAAACAGTTGTTTGTCTTTAAAAATAGACAATAAATAGCATAAATGGTGCTTTTTATGTCTTAGATATGCGACTGATGTTAACACAATATAAGTTGATTAAAAACATTGATATAAGTCACTGTTATATAAGAGAGAATAGCTGGATCGGTTGATGTATATCAGTAGTTGGATGGAGTGCTAGGTGAAATATTTACCTGAGGATAAGAAAACCAGCCTCTCGGCTGGCTTTTTGTCTTTATATGGAGACGGTATTTAGCCCCCTAAGTATGCTTGTCTAACGGATTCGTCTGTCAGCAGGTTGGCGCCGGTATCTGTTTTCACAATGCGGCCATTTTCCAGCACATAGCCGCGATCCGCGATCCTTAAGGCTTGGTTAGCGTTCTGTTCAACCAGAAAAATAGTGACGCCGTCATCCCGCAGCTTCTGAATAATATTAAAGATCTGTTGAATGATAATCGGTGCCAGTCCCAGTGACGGCTCGTCCAGCAATAAAAGACGGGGTTTGCTCATCAGCGCACGGCCAATGGCAAGCATCTGCTGTTCTCCACCGGACATAGTGCCAGCGCGCTGTTTAAAGCGCTCTTCTAGCCTGGGGAACAGTTCGAGAACATGCTGGATCGTTTGTTGAGCATCCTCTTTAGAGCGAAAGTAAGCTCCCATAAATAGGTTTTCTTCCACTGTCATAGCACTGAATACCCTGCGGCCTTCCGGTACTATCGCAAGGCCCTTGCGCATAATGTCGGGAGTATTGATGCCGGTTAGCTCTTCGCCGTCAAAGCTGATCGTGCCGGACGAGGCTTGTGGATCTCCGCAGATGGTCATCATGAGAGTGGTTTTGCCCGCGCCATTGGCGCCGATCAAAGTAACGATTTCCCCCAGCTCAATATTCACGCTTACATCATGCAAAGCCTGGATTTGGCCGTAATGGGTGCTTACATTATTGATTTTCAGCATCTTATTCTTCCCCGAGATACGCTTTGATAACGTCAGGGTTGTTCTTGATCTCATCTGCAGTGCCGTTGGCCAGCGGTGTGCCCTGGGCAATAACATAGATGTGATCAGAAATTCCCATAACCAGGCTCATGTCGTGTTCGATCAGAAGAATGGATATTTCATGTTCGTCACGAAGTTTGATGATCAGTTCATCAAGCTGCTTGGTTTCGTTCGGGTTAAGGCCTGCGGCAGGCTCGTCCAGCATCAGAAGTTCTGGCTGGGTTACCATGCAACGGGCTATCTCAAGGCGGCGTTGCTGACCATAGGACAGGTTTCCGGCCTCTCGGTTTGCAAATTCCAGTAGATCGACCTCTTTTAGCCAGTGTACGGCATGGTCCATCGCTTCCTGTTCTAGACGACGATAGTTGGGTGTTTTGAACAGGCCGGAAATCAGGTTGGTATTGAGGTGTCGATGCTGGGCAACCAGCATGTTTTCAATAACGGTCATTTTTTGGAACAGACGGACATGCTGAAAGGTACGCACCAGTCCCTTACGGGATATCTGATAATCTTTCAGACCTGCAATCTGTTTATTTTTTAGCATAACACTGCCTTCGGTCGGGATATAGAATCCGGACAGGCAGTTAAATACGGTGGTTTTACCGGCACCGTTGGGCCCGATGACAGAGACTATTTGGCGATTTTTAACCTTCAGGTTAACGCCGTTTACCGCCACCAGGCCGCCGAAGCGCATGGTAAGGCCATTTACATCCAGCAGTAACTGACTCATTGTTGTTTTAACTCCAGGTGCGGTCGTTTCGTCGGTATCAGCCCGTCAGGCCGCCAGCGCATCATCAGAACCATCAGTAGGCCGAATAGCAGCATCCGATATTCTGAGAACTCCCTGGCTAGTTCCGGCAAAATTGTCATGACGATAGCCGCCAGAATAATGCCATATTGCGAACCCATACCCCCCAGCACAACAATAGCCAAAATGATTGCCGACTCAATAAAGATGAATGACTCGGGGCTGATAAAGCCTTGACGCGCGGAGAAAAAAGCACCGGCAAAGCCTGCTGTGGAAGCACCCAGAGTAAAAGCAGAAAGTTTGATGGCGGTTCGGTTCAGGCCCAGAGAACGACAGGCGATTTCATCTTCTCGCAGTGCTTCCCAAGCTCGCCCGATCGGCATCCGCATTAGTCGGTTGATTACATAGATGACAAAACAGACCAGCAAAATCGCGATCAGGTAGAGGAAAATAACCTTATATGAGCTCGAGTAATCCAGATTGAAATACTCATGGAAGGTCATCGCATCCTCACCCCCTTTGGCTTTGCGGGTAAATTCCAGACCGAACAGGGTTGGTTTGGCAATACCAGAAATACCACTGGGGCCTCCAGTTACTTCGGTCCAGTTGTTCAGCAGGATGCGGATAATCTCACCGAAGCCCAAGGTTACAATTGCCAGGTAATCACCTCGCAGTCGTAACACCGGGAAGCCCAGGACGAAACCGAACAGTGCGGCCATTCCTGCGGAGATCGGCAGGCAAACCCAGAATGACAACCCAAAATATTGTGATAGCAGGGCGTAGGTGTAGGCTCCCACTGCGTAGAAGGCTACAAAACCCAAATCCAGCAAGCCGGCAAGACCTACAACGATATTCAGGCCCAGGCCTAACATGATGTAGATCAGGGTCAGTGTCGCTAAGTCAACAGAGCCTCGGGACACCATGAACGGCCAGATAACCATGATCACAATGGCGCCTGCGATCAGCCATGGCTTTAAAGTCGCCATTTTTTTCTCTTCAGGCAGCATAGTGCTGATTGAAGGTTTTGGGATCATGCGGAACAGAGCATCAATCTGATTGGTGAACAGCTGCGACAGGAAGACGATGGCTATACCGCCGCCAATCCAGGTCCATTGCGCTGTTGTGGCTCCTTTCACTGCCAATTGGGTGCCGGAAGTGTCCAGCTTAACTCCGATCATCAGGCAGGCCAGAATTAAGGTGATACCGGCGGCAAAGATAGCGTTGTAAAACTTGTTAGTTGTCATACTTTTTCTATCTCCGGCTTGCCAAGAAGTCCACTAGGGCGGAACAGCAGAATAGTAATCAACAGACCAAAAGCGACGACATCTTTATACTCTGATGGAAAGAACGCCGCCGTCATTGCCTCGGTTACACCTAGTATCAGTCCACCTAATACTGCGCCAGGAATCGAGCCGATACCGCCTAGTACAGCAGCAGTAAATGCTTTCAAACCTGCGATGAAGCCAACAAACGGATTAACTACGCCGTAATACAAGCCCAGCAGAAGGCCCGCGATAGCGGCCAGAGCAGCGCCGATGATAAAGGTCAGGGCGATAACTTTGTTGGTGTTAATACCCAGTAGGTTAGTCATGCCCAAATCTTCAGCGCAGGCGCGGCATGCTCGGCCCATGCGAGATTTAGAAATAAATAGGGTTAATAACGTCATGGTGACGAAGGTAACTGCGAAGATAATGACCTGCATATAAGAGATCGTTACTTCAAAGTCGGCTGGATTACCGAGAGCCCAGCCGCCAGTAACCATCGGTGGTAGAGCAACATCGCGGAAACCCTGGGATATGCCAACCGCGTTTTGCAGGAAAATCGACATACCGATAGCAGAGATCAGGGGGATCAGTCGGTTGGTGCCTCGTAGAGGGCGGTACGCGACTCGTTCCACTGCCCAGCCGTAGGTGCTGGCCATGAACATTGCGACAACTAGTGCAATGATCAGGATAATGGGCAGACTTACGATGCCCATGCTCATCAGACCGGCGATAACAATAAATGTTATGTAGGAGCCGATCATATAGATCTCGCCGTGGGCGAAATTAATCATACCGATGATGCCGTAAACCATTGTGTAGCCAATGGCAATCAGTGCATAGGTTGAGCCGATGGTCAGCCCGTTAATGAGCTGTTGCAACAGATATAGCGAGAATTCTGACATTTGCAGGGACCATATAAAACGAAACCCCGGCACCGGATCACGGCGCTAGGGTATCGGGATCAGATTTGCCCGACTCATGAGTCGGGCAATGCTAATCAATTGTTATTATTGAGGATTACTGTGCAGGAGACTTAGAGCCATCTTTATGCAAACGGTAAACCAAGAAAGTAGACTCCATCAGGTCACCCTTTTCGTCGTACTTCACTTTACCGATTGCCGTTTCAGCTTCGTTAGCACGGATGTACGCTGCCAGCTTTTCAGTATCAG
Source organism: Amphritea sp. (assembly GCA_018067325.1). Taxonomy (GTDB): domain Bacteria; phylum Pseudomonadota; class Gammaproteobacteria; order Pseudomonadales; family Balneatricaceae; genus Amphritea. The sequence goes on along the minus strand of JAGPUU010000453.1, from coordinate 21,323 downwards.
TCGATTTAGTCGCAGTCATTGCGTTAGTCATTACTTCAACTGCCGCGTAAGCGGTGAATACGAAAGGACCGGTTGGGTCTTCGCCCTTGGCCTTGATCGCTTCTACACGCGCCTGGTTAACAGCATTCTGATCGAAGCTCTTAGGCGCAGTCGCCAGAACACCTTCAGATGCGTCACCAGCAATTTTAGCCAGGTCAGCATTTACGATGCCCTCAGGCCCCATGAATTGAGCGCCGAAACCTTTTTCAGCAGACTGACGTAGGATCAGACCCAGTTCAGGGTGGTAACCACCATAGTAAACAAAATCAACTTTCTCTTTCTTTAACTTAGCGATAAGTGCAGAAAAGTCTTTGTCACCAGGGGTAACACCTTCAAACATAATCGCTTTCAGGCCACCTTCAGCCAGTTGATCGCGTACTGCTGTTGCCAAACCTTCGCCGTACTGCTGTTTGTCGTGAATAACTGCGATGCGTGCAGGTTTAGCGCTACCCAGGATGTATTGTGCAGCCATACTGCCCTGCAGGCTATCCAGTCCGATGGTACGGAACAGCATCTGATGGCCTTTTTCCGTGATCGAAGGCGAAGTGGAGGCAGCGGTAATCATTAGTACGCCTTCCTCTTCGTAAATGTCAGAAGCTGGCTCAGTAGAAGATGAGCACAGGTGACCCACTACGTGGAAAATACCGTCGTTAACGATTTTGTTTGCTACGGCAACAGCCTGCTTAGGATCGCAAGCGTCATCATAGATAACGCCTTCCAGCATCATGCCGTTAACACCACCGGCTTTATTGATATCTTCGATCGCGGCCATTACGCCGATCTTTTGCATGTCGCCATACTGTGCAACAGGACCTGTTGCAGGGCCAGCCAGGCCAATTTTAAGCGTGTCAGCCTGTGCTGCTGCAGTCATGCCCATAATGCAAACAGCAGTACTCAGGCCAAGCAATGTTTTACGGAATTGATTCATCGAGCTAATCTCCATTTATTATTCTTTACAGAGGGACCCTCAGATGGGGTTGCCTTATACATTTTTTATAATGGGTCGGACTTCAATCCGACTCGAGTTTGTTTACAGATGTATTAGACCTCCGTTGCAGTCGCTAACTCTACATCCGGCAGTTGATGAAAAGCAATCTCGATAGGAAAAATTTCTGTGATTGTATTGATCTGGGAAGCTTGTTTCCTGATGCTGGCAGAAAATGTCAATAATCTTGCTAGTATTTGTTATTGAGCCATTGACCGTTTTTGTTAATGATTTACACCCTTTTTGACCTTTCTTTCGACCTGGCGGACTGACATGCTAGTTCTTCAGAAAGAAACGTAATTCCTGAATAATGATAATAACTGGGAATAGTATGCTTCAGAATCGACCGGTAATACGCTGTTTATTGTTAGCTGTAGCTCTATTTGGAGCCAGTGTTTCTATGGTTTCAGTTGCAGACCGACTGAGTGTTCCTGCATTAACAACCTTTCGGGCGGATCAGATGCTGCTGCTGGATGTCGCAATTGCCGGAGATCAGCTGATTGCCGTTGGAGATCAGGGAACAGTTATTCGTTCCGGTGATGAGGGGCTGACCTGGCAACAACTTAAAACTCCTTTTAGTGTGATGCTAACCAGCGTTTTTTTTACCGATGAAAAAAATGGGTGGCTGGTGGGCCATGATGGGCTTTTGGCTAAGACCCAAGACAGTGGCGTCAGCTGGCGTAAATTGTTGGATGGTGATGAGATTAATCATCTGCGTTTGTCCAGATTACAGGCCTGGGTGTCTGAACTGGAGGCTCAGGTGCATGTTGAGCCTGATAATGAAAGGCTTGCTGAGCAATTCGACACCGCGCAGTGGCAGGTTGACGATGCTGCTGCAGCTCTGGAAGAAGGGCCTTCTGTACCTCTGTTGGATATTTGGTTTGCAGATGATCAACGGGGTTTTGCTTTAGGCGGCTATGGTCTGCTGTTGAAAACCGATGACGCAGGTGAAAGCTGGCAGTATTGGGGAGATCGCCTTGATAACCCGGATAGTTTTCATCTGAACGCTATGATCGCCGATCATCGTGGCTACCTATACATTATTGGCGAAGCAGGGCTGCTGTTTCGCTCTGTGGATCAGGGAGAGCATTGGGAGCGTCTGGATTCTCCCTATGATGGCTCTTTATTCGCGATTACCGAATATCAAAATAACTTGTATCTAATGGGGTTGCGAGGGCATCTTTATCGTTCAGTGGATGGTTTGGCGTGGCAAGCGATTGATACAGGCTTTAACGCCTCTCTGGTGGGTGCTGTTGTGAGTCAAGATAGACTTGTTTTGCTAGGACACGGTGGTTTAGTGGTTCAGAGTCGAGACGGACAGCGGTTCTCCCAGGTAGATTCTGGCAGTAGGCGGTCCATCAGTGCCGGAGCAGGTTTGCCAGGGAAGTATGTTCTGGTGGGAGAAGGCGGAGTGCGGACCCTGGAGAGTGCTCATGAATAAACTATCTCAACTCTTATTGGCGCCGATTAAAGCCTCCGAAGAATTTGCTGAACGTTTTCTGTTTCATCGACGCATTCTGGTATTGGTGGTTTTCTCCTTAGTAACGCTCTTTCTTGCCTGGCAGGCGATGCAGATTCGCCCGGATGCCAGCTTCGTAAAAATGATTCCCACTTCTCATCCCTATGTTGAGAACTATTTGAAAAACCGTGATGACCTTGCGGGTTTGGGCAACAGTATTCGGGTTGCCGTAGCGGTAAATGAAGGAGATATATTTACCGCAGAGTTTCAGCAAACATTGCAACAAATCACCGATGAACTGTTCTTTATTCCCGGTGTGGATCGTTCGGCATTGAAGTCCATCTGGACTCCTAATGTACGCTGGACAGAAGTAACGGAAGAGGGATTTGTTGGCGGCCCGGTGATCCCGGCTGAATACGATGGTTCTTCAGAAACGCTAGAGCAAGTGCGGGTTAATGTATTGCGCTCTGGTCAGGTAGGCCGTCTGGTGGCGAATGATTTCCGTTCGGCAATTGTCCAGGTGCCGCTGTTTGATAAGCACCCGGATACCGGTGAAAAACTTAATTATCAGGAACTTTCGCAGCAGCTGGAAAGCCTCATTCGGGATAAGTACAGCTCAGACAGTGTCAGTATTCATATCACCGGTTTTGCTAAAGTCGTCGGTGATCTGATCGAAGGCGCGGCTCAGGTCGCCGTGTTCTTTGGCATCGCGATGCTAATTACCCTGATTCTCCTTTACCTCTATTCAAGAAGTATTACGGGCACGCTGGTGCCGCTGGGTTGTTCAGTGATTGCGGTTATCTGGCAGCTGGGGCTATTGAAACTATTGGGTTATGGGTTGGACCCGTATTCTATGCTGGTGCCATTTCTGGTGTTTGCGATAGCCGTGAGTCATGGTGTGCAGATTGTTAATACTATTGCACAGGAAAGCGCCCGGGGCGCGGACAGTTGGCTTGCAGCCCGACGGGCTTTTCGGGCGTTATATATTCCGGGATTAACCGCGCTTTTGTCGGATGGTCTCGGTTTTATCACCCTTATCGTTATTGAAATTCAGGTGATTCAGGACCTGGCGATTGCCGCCTCTCTAGGCGTCGCTGTGATTATTTTGACTAACCTGTTTCTGTTGCCAGTGATCATGTCGCTGGTGGGAATTGGTGATCATGCCACGCAGCGGGCACGTCGGGCAGAACAAAATCAGAATAGATTTTGGCGAAAACTGACTTGGTTTTCACAACCTAAGGGTGCTTTGTTTGCGGTTACTGTCGCCTTGTTACTATTAATGGGCGGGTTGTATCAGGGGCAAAATCTGCAGATAGGTGATCTGGATACGGGTGCTCCAGAGCTACGGCAGGACTCCCGCTATAACACCGATAATCGTTTCATTACAGAGAACTACTCTACTTCAAGTGATATTTTCGTGGTGATGGTTGCCACAGAAGCAGAGCAGTGTTCCAGTTTTACCTCACTGGCGCTGGTGGACAGGTTTCAGTATTACCTGACCAATATTGAGGGTGTGCAGTCGAGTGTGTCGCTAGTCGATGTTTCCAAACGGGTAACCGCTGGGTTAAATGAGGGCAGTTTGAAGTGGCGAACGGTCAGTCGTAATCAGTTGGTTATTAATGCATCGCTGTCTTATGTGCCGGCCGGGCTGATGAATCCCTCCTGCTCATTGTTGCCGGTGATAATCTTTCTGGATGACCACAAAGCGGCAACGCTGGAGCGGTTGACTGCGGCGGTTGATCAGTTTGCCGCAGCGAACGATTCTGAAGAGATTAACTTTGAAATGGCCGCCGGTAATTCAGGATTTGAAGCGGCAACTAATGAGGTGATCGGAACCGCTCAATACCAAATGCTGGCATGGGTATATGGGGTTGTGGGGTTACTCTGCTTATTGACTTTCCGTTCTTTGAAAACCCTGGTCTGTATTATCGCGCCGCTGGCACTGACTTCGATACTCTGTCAGGCACTGATGGCGAGTATGGGAATCGGCGTGAAAGTAGCCACCCTTCCGGTTATCGCTCTGGGGGTCGGTATTGGGGTGGATTATGGCATCTATATCTACTCTAAAATGAATACCTATCTGGTGCAGGGGCTTCCCCTCAAAGAGGCCTATCTCAATACCCTTGAAACCACCGGGAAGTCGGTTGCCTTTACCGGCTTAACACTGGCAATCGGAGTAGTGCTCTGGGTACTCTCTCCCATCAAGTTTCAGGCAGATATGGGGATCTTGCTTACCTTTATGTTCCTGTGGAATATGCTGGGTGCCCTGATTTTGCTTCCTGCTCTGGCATGTCTTCTTAATTGTGGCCCGGCTTCCGGGTCTAAACAGCCAATAAGCTCTGACCTGGAGGTGAATGATGTTGTTTAATAAACAGCTATTGCTGGTTATGGATCAACAGGATCAGGCCTGCCTGGCGCTGCAGCGCAGTCGATTAATTGCTAGCCGTCTGAACTGTTCGATTGAAATTGTTTGGGTAGGTGATGATGCAGATAAAGCCAGCCAGCTGGCTACTCAGCTGGAATCGGAGGGGATTGCAGCATCATTTCGTTGTACGCCTAAGTCTAAGTTACTGAAATTACTTGAAAGACTTTGGGCTAAACAACGCTTTGGCTTGTTGATAAAAAGCTGTGACCCTCGTAAAAGTGGTTTTATGACCTCTTTGGATGGACAGATTCTGCGTGATCTTCCCTGTCCGGTATTGATGGTTAAACATGATCATCTATGGCATGAGGGTGTTGTAATGGCAGCGGTGAATCCCCTGACGTCAGATCAACACCAGCAACAACTTAATGATGATCTGCTGAAAGTGGCGGCCCAGATAGCACGGGTGACCGATTCTAGTTTGGCCGGGGCGGTAGCCTGTCCCTCGCCAATGATGGGTGCAGATCCTCAGTCGCAGTCTACAGCTTTGATAGAGAAGCAGGCCCGGGGGGCAATGGAATCGCTATTGTCTCAGTTGAAGTTGGGTGTCGAGGCTTTAGCGGTGGGAGAGGGACCTGCAGAACACTGGATTCCTAAGGCAGCTGACGAGCTTGAAGCCAGATTGGTGGTGATTGGGACCCGAGCTCATGGCGGATTGAAAGGGGCGTTGCTCGGTAATACCGCTGAGCGGATTTTGCCGCGGCTGGACTGCGATATTTTAGTTCTGCGGGCGGGGTTCTCTGAAGGATTGGTACCTATCCTTAATCAGTAGGAAATGCTCTGTCTACAATTAAAGCCCGCATTTGCGGGCTTTTTTGTTAATAAAAACAAATTCTTAACTATTTTATATATTGTTGATTTTATAGGAAAAATTTTAATTTTAATGCGTTTTGGTTTTTTGTGTCAGTAAAGTTGAAAGCTTTTGTTATTGGTTAAGTCGGGCGCTTAATAGATCCTAGATCTATCATATTAATAACAATAGATATTTGTATTTCATATACAGATAGCGTTACAGGTCAACCGAGGTGTAAGCATGCCAGATTATAAAGCGCCCCTGAGGGATATTCAGTTTGTACTGGATGAGATGCTGGAGAGTGAACAGCACTATAAGAGCCTGCCAGGCTGTGAGGAAGCGACTCCGGATATGCTGAGCGCTATTCTGGAAGAGGGGGCGAAATTCTCAGAGCGGGTACTGGCGCCTCTGAATTCAGTAGGTGACCGTGAAGGTTGTCAGCTGAATGAAGGCGAAGTAACAACGCCAAAAGGTTTTAAAGAAGCTTATCAACAGTTTGTTGAGGGCGGTTGGCCATCGCTGGCACATGATCCTAAGTGGGGCGGCCAGGGATTACCTGAATCGGTCGGCATCATATTGAACGAACTGGTGGGTACTGCCAACTGGTCATGGAGTATGTATCCGGGGCTGAGTCACGGGGCGATGAATACCATTGAGGCTCATGGTACTGATGATCAGAAGCAGACCTACCTGACCAAACTTATCAGTGGTGAGTGGACTGGCACTATGTGTCTGACAGAGTCTCATTGTGGCACCGATCTGGGGATGTTGAGAACTAAGGCGGAGCCTCAGGTTGATGGTAGTTATAAGATTAGTGGCACTAAGATCTTTATCTCGGCGGGCGAGCACGATATGGCTGAGAATATTGTCCATATTGTATTAGCCAGGCTACCGGATGCTCCAGCAGGTACCAAAGGAATCTCTCTGTTTATTGTGCCTAAGTTCCTCCCAGAGGATAGCGGCAATATTGGTGAGCGGAACAGCCTCAGTTGTGGTGCCCTGGAACATAAGATGGGTATCCATGGTAACGCTACCTGTGTGATGAACTTTGATGCGGCTACAGGCTACCTTATCGGTGAGCAAAACCGGGGCCTGAACTGTATGTTCACCTTTATGAACACTGCGCGTATTGGCACCGCTTTGCAGGGACTGGCTCACACCGAGTGGGGGTATCAGAATTCCCTGGCTTATGCCCGGGATCGTTTGCAGATGCGAGCTTTAAATGGACCTGCCTGTCCGGATAAAGCCGCTGACCCTATTATTGTGCATCCAGATGTTCGGCGTATGTTGCTAACCCAGAAAGCTTTTGCTGAGGGCGGTCGGGCACTGATCTATTACTGTGCTCAGTTAGTGGACAAGGCCGGCCTGACCACCGATGAGAGCGAACGCCAGGAAGCAGATACACAGTTAGCCTTCTTGACTCCGATAGCGAAAGCCTTTCTGACTGAGACCGGTTTTGAATCTGCTAACCAGGGGCTACAGATCTTTGGCGGTCATGGTTATATCAGTGAGTGGGGTATGGAGCAGAATGTTCGTGATAGTCGTATCTCCATGCTATACGAAGGCACAACCGGTATTCAGGCACTCGACCTGCTAGGGCGAAAAGTACTGATGACTCAAGGCGAGTCTCTGAAGTCCTTTACTAAGGTGGTACATAAATTCTGTGAGTCACAGGCTGAGAATAAGTCGATGCAAGGGTTTATCAATCCTTTGGCGCGCTTAAACCAGGAATGGGCCGATCTGACCATGCGTATCGGTATGAAAGCGATGCAAAATCGTGAAGAAGTGGGCGCTGCATCGGTGGATTACCTGATGTACTCGGGCTATATCACTATGGCATATCTCTGGGCTCGGATGGCTGTAACCGCACAGGAAAAACTGGTTGAGGGCGAGGGTGATGGGGCTTTCTATGCCGCTAAAATAAAGACCGCCCGATTCTACTTTGAACGCATCCTGCCCCGTACGCTAACTCTTGAAGCAACGATCGATTCTGGTGCTGATAATTTGCTAGAAATGGATGAGGCTGAGTTCTCTTTTTGATCAGCGATGAAAATAAGCATTGAATAACAGACGATGAAGTTACTTCGAACCGCAGCAGGTCGGGCTACAGTTTCCGGCCTGCTGAATCTAAATTACAGACTTCGACGATTGATTTCTCCCGAATCAACGTCGGCAACAAAGAATATGGAGACAACGATGTCAGATACTCAGGCTATGTTTGAGGAGATGGTAGGACGCTTTAGTAGCTCAGCCGCTAACGGTTTAGATGCAGTGTTTCAGTATAAACTGGACGAAGGTGACGCCTACTTTGCGGCAATTTCAGAAGGAGACTGCACGCTGGGAAAGGGTGAGCATGATGACCCCAGCGTTGTCTTGTTGATGGATAACCAGACTTTTAGTGAAGTGTTGAGTGGTGAAGCTAATGGTATGCAGGCCTTCATGAGCGGCAAGATACGCGCTGAAGGCGATATCATGCTGGCTACCCGGTTGGAAACGCTATTTCCTGTTGGTTGACGTAAAAAGCGACACTGAATCATGTTTGTTTCTGATTTAATTAGACTTTTTTATCTGATCTCTTATGCTGAAGTGAACAGGTTAGGTGTAGAGCTTTACATAGAGCAATGTAAGAACAAATAACAACAATAACAGCTGACAGGGTCTGAAAATGGATCAAGAAACACGCGCCGGATCGATTCCAGAAAGTCTGAATCCCCATGGTTATAAAAACCTGGTCGATGCTTTAAAACGGATGGTCAATGACTATGCGGATCGCCCGGCGTTTACCAGCTTTGGCAACGAGATGAGCTATAGAAAGCTTGGACAGCTTTCCGATGCTTTTGCTGTATACCTTCAACAGGAAACCGATTTGCTTCCCGGTGACCGTATCGCTATTCAGCTGCCTAATTTAAATCAGTATCCGGTTGCCCTGTTTGGTGCGTTGAAAGCTGGATTGATCGTGGTGAATACCAATCCACTCTATACCCCCAGAGAACTGGAAAATCAGTTTAATGACTCCGGTGCTAAGGCGTTAGTGGTTTACAAAGGGGTAGCCCACAATGTCGATAAGATAATTGCTAATACCGGTATTAAGTATGTCTTTACCACCCAGATTGCAGATCTTCACCCCCCCCTTAAACGGGTGCTAATGAATGCTGTGGTCAAGTATCTGAAAAAAATGGAGCCGGCTTATCATCTGCCTCAGGCGGTCGAGCTGCGTGATGTTCTGAATCAGAAGCGGGGTCAACGGCCGAATCTTATATTATCTCAACCGGCTGATATCGCGGTGCTTCAATACACCGGTGGTACTACCGGAGTTTCCAAGGGGGCAATGCTGACCCATGCGAACTTACTATCGAACTTTCTGCAGGGCGTTAAACTTATTTCCGACGCCGACAAACATTGGGCGGAGAAGGTGGTTGCACCGTTGCCGCTTTATCATATCTACGCCTTCACGATCACTATGGCGGTACTGGAGTTAGGGGGTAACAATATTCTGATTGCTAACCCCAGGGATATTCCAGGTTTTATCAAAGAGCTGCGTAAACACTCGATCTCAGCTTTTATCGGATTGAATACTTTGTTTGTGGCAATCTGTAATCATAAAGACAGTTCTGCAATCGATTTCAGTCATTTGAAAGTGACGCTGTCAGGAGGCATGGCCCTTACTTTGGATGCGGCCACCGCCTGGGAAGAGCTAACCGGATGTCAGGTGCTGGAGGCTTATGGTCTGACTGAAACCTCCCCCGCCGTAGCGATGAACCCACCAAAGAATATAAGGGTGGGCACCATCGGGCCTCCTGTTGCAGAAACCGATGTGAAGATTATTGGTACTGATGGTCAGACATTAGAGGCAGGGGAACCTGGCGAGCTTTGTGTAAAAGGCCCGCAAGTGATGCTGGGTTACTGGCAGAGAGAGAAGGCCACCGCCAGCTGCTTTACTGATGATGGCTATTTTATTACCGGGGATATCGCTGTACAGGAAACAGATGGTTATCTGCGCATCGTTGACCGGGCCAAAGATATGATCAATGTATCCGGTTTCAACGTCTACCCTAATGAGATTGAAGATATTGTTACCCTGCACCCTGAGGTCGTCGAATGTGCTGCAATTGGTGAGCCTGATCCCCATAGCGGTGAGGTAGTTAAAATCTTTATTGTGGCTAAAGGAGAGGTTAGTACTCAAGAGATCCGTGCCTGGTGTAAGGAGCGTCTGACACCTTATAAAGTGCCAAAAATTGTTGAGTTTACCGATGAGCTGCCTAAATCAAATGTGGGAAAAGTACTTCGTCGAATGCTTCGCAGTGAGAAGTCAGTTTGATCCTCTGTTGGCTGGGTAAACCGTTATGACGCAGTCCAGTTCCCTGTCTAAATCTGCATCGCGAAAGTTACAACACCGGCGTTCAGTTGAGTGTTGTGCATACCTTCGTGACGATGGTTTGTGGGATGTCGAAGCGCGAATGACCGATATAAAAGTAGAGACTGTGCCGCTACCCCGAGGGGGTGAAGTTCCTGCTGGTGAGGCTTTTCATGATCTGGGGCTGCGGGTCACGTTGGATCAGCGGTTGCTGATTCACAGAGTGGAAGCTTTTATTGATGCTTCCCCTTTTTCTATCTGCCCCAGAGTTACTGAGTCATTTAGTCAGCTTGAAGGAACCCGAATTGGCCCTGGTTGGCATCGAGAATGTAAAGCGTTAATCGGTGGATTTCGTGGGTGTACTCACTTGAATGAGTTGTTACCCGTAATAGCGACAACTACGATTCAGGCGGTTTGGCCAAACAGTGATCTAGAAGTGATGAAGCTGGGGGCCTCTCTGATGGTTAACAGTTGTCATAGCTGGGCGCAGAACAGTGAAGTGATACAGGACCTGCTGCCTGAATACTATCGCCCTGAGCTACCCTGATAATTAAATAACATAGGAGTAAATTGTGAGCGAGCATCTAAATGTCACAATCCGGGATCGGATTTGTCAGATTTTACTGAATCGTCCGGATAAGAAAAATGCCCTGACGATGGCGATGTATGAAGGCTTAACCCAGGCATTAAAGGATGCTGACGCTAATCCGGAGGTCAGAGTTATTTTGCTGGGGTCTACCGGTGATAGCTTCTGTTCGGGTAATGATATTGGTGATTTTATTGGCGCTATTAATTCCCCTAATGCAGTACAGGCTCCGTTGCAGTTTCTGCAAACCATCTCATCACTGGCTAAGCCCATTGTTGCGGTTGTGCCAGGTGTCGCCGTCGGGATTGGGGTCACTATGTTGCTTCATTGTGATCTGGTTATCGCCAGTGACCAAGCTAGTTTTCAGCTACCTTTTGCCCGTCTGGGATTGGTGCCGGAAGGTGGGGCGAGTTTGATCTTGCCGCAGTTGGTAGGGCATCGACGGGCATTTGAGCTGTTGGTGATGGGAGAGTCCTTTAGTGCTACTACCGCCAGCGACCTGGGGATAATAAACCGTGTAGTGATGCATAATAGTTTGCAGGACCTGTCGATACTGGAAGCGGGCAAGCTGGCCGCCCTGGCCCCCGATGCGGTGCGGCAGAGTAAAGCGATGATACGCAATATTTCTCAGTCCCAATTACAGGAGGTTCTGTTAGCGGAGGTGGAACAGTTTGCTGCCCGCCTGAAATCAGCAGAAGCGATGGAAGCTCTACAGGCGTTTATGCAAAAGCGGGAACCAGACTTTTCGCGTTTTTAAATCTCACAGAAACGGTTTCAAGACTGCTTAATACTTATTCCCTTTGTGGCGAAGTAATAGATCGCCATAAAGGGATTTGATTTCAGCAATATCCTTTTCGGCATCACCGCAGGTAATAAAACTGCGGTATATACCCGCTCGGCGAGTTTTCCAATCTATATAGGCCGTCAATATCGGGACATCGGCCTGATGGGCGATATGGTAAAAACCAGTTTTCCACTCATCAACCTGAGAACGAGTTCCTTCAGGTGCAATAACCAGATAAAGATGCTCTGCATCGCTAAACTGAGATGCGGCCTGGGCAACCACATTGAGTGATTTTGATCGATTGATCGGGATGCCTCCCATCCACATCATCAGCTGTCGGAAAGGGAACTTAAAAATCTGCACCTTACCCATCCAGTAAATCGGCATGTCCTGACTGAAGCCTAGCATCAGCGCATAGGGAAGGTCCCAATTACTGGTATGAGGCGCGCCGATCAGTACCCCTTTATCTACGCCCTCAATAGCTGAAAAATCCAGCTGCCAGCCTTTCAGTTTAAAAAACTTACGGGAGAGCCAGCGCAGTGGGGGGGTGAAAAAAGGGCTGTCAAAAATAGTTGAGTGCATACAGGGCTTACTGAGTTATTGGCGGACTTTAAAGCATTGTAGAGTTATTTAGCTAAATCGGATACGCAGTGCTTGTTAGCTGGGCTTTAAATCATAGTTAAAATGTCAATGATGTTTTTTATGCGCTTAAATGTTAATTTTTATACTTGTTTAACTTGATGATTTTGAAGCGTTTATTAGTGATGTAGTCGTTTTTGTTACTGAATAAGGTATTTTTTGTTATTGCTGGAAAATAACCTGCGACTAGTATTAGAAAGTCTGAACTGTGCGTATCTCTATCTGCATTTTTTCTATAAGCAGTCCGCCGCACGGAAGAGGGTTAACAATAATTATCCTAAGTATGGAGTGCACCATGCAATTTGAAGGTAAGGCTATTCAAGTTCAGAAGATTGATAGCGGCTTGTATGAGCTGATTTTTGATCTTAAGACTGAGCCGGTGAATAAGTTTAATCAGCTTACCCTGAGTGAACTGAAAGATGCTGTTACACAGCTGAGTGCTGTTGAAGATATTAAAGGGGTGCTGTTTAGCAGTGCTAAAGAGAGCTTTATTGTTGGCGCTGATATTACCGAGTTCAGCTCGTTGTTTAGCCAGGGTGAAGCGGGGCTGATTGAAAAGTTGCTTGAAAATCATGCCATCTTCAACGCAGTGGAAGATCTGCCTTGCCCTACCGTGGTTGCGATTAATGGCCTTGCTCTGGGTGGCGGTTTTGAGCTTTGTCTGGCCGCTGACTATCGGGTGATGGGTGAAAAGGCCAAAGTGGGTTTGCCGGAAGTTAAGTTAGGTATTAATCCAGGTTGGGGCGGTATTGTCCGTCTGCCACGCCTGATCGGTATTGATAATGCCCATGAGTGGATCTGTACCGGTGTTGAGAAGCGCGCTGCGGCAGCTTTAAAAGATGGTGCAGTAGATGCGGTAGTGGCGCAGGAACGGGTGCGTGAGGCGGGATTAGACCTGCTGCGCCAGTGTGCCGAGGGTAAATTCGATTATCTGTCGCGTCGGACAGAGAAGCAGAGTCCAGTAAAGCTTAATCAGATTGAACAGATGATGGCGTTTGAAACCGCCAAAGGGATGATCGGTGCAAAAGCAGGGCCTCATTACCCGGCGCCTTTGCAAGCGGTTAAAACTATTCAGAAATCCTGTGGCATGAACCGTGATCAGGCGATTATTGCAGAAGCTAAAGGGGTCGCTAAACTGGCCTCCGGCCCGGTAGTGAAAGCGCTGGTCGGACTGTTTATGAAGGACCAGTACGTTAAGAAAGTCAGCAAAGGGCATGCGGCTAAGGGGGCAAAAGTCAACCAGGCCGCCGTACTAGGTGCCGGTATTATGGGCGGTGGAGTGGCTTACCAATCCGCATCGAAAGGTGTGCCTATCCTGATGAAAGACATTAATGAAGCCGCCATTCAACTGGGTCTTGATGAGGCTAATAAACTGTTAGCGGGCCAGTTGAAGCGTGGTCGTACTGATGCGACTAAGATGGCAGCAACGATTAACCGAATTCGACCCACCCTGAGTTACGGTGATTTTGGCAATGTCGACCTAATCGTTGAAGCGGTTGTCGAGAACCAGAAAGTGAAGCAGATGGTGCTGGCTGAAGCTGAGACCCATATTGCGGATGATGCTGTGCTGGCATCAAATACCTCTACTATCTCGATTAACGCACTGGCGAAGTCTCTGAAACGGCCGGAAAACTTCTGCGGAATGCATTTCTTTAATCCAGTTCATAAAATGCCGCTGGTGGAGGTTATTCGTGGAGAAAAGACCTCAGATGAAACGATTGCACGTACAGTGTCCTTCGCGACCGCCATGGGAAAAACCCCTATCGTGGTTAATGACTGTCCTGGGTTTTTAGTCAACCGGGTACTGTTTCCATACTTTGGTGGTTTCAGTGGTTTATTGCAGGACGGTGCAGATTTCCGCACCGTAGATAAAGTGATGGAAAGGTTTGGCTGGCCGATGGGGCCTGCGTACCTGTTGGATGTTGTGGGTATCGATACCGCGCATCATGCGGATCAGGTAATGGCTGCTGGCTTCCCTGAGCGGATGTCCCATGAAGGAGAGTCTGTGATTGATCGGATGTACTCCCTGGATCGTTTTGGCCAGAAAAATAGTAAAGGCTTCTATCGCTACGAGCTGGATCGCAGAGGTAAGCTGGCGAAGCTGGCGGATGATGAAGTGGATTCTTTACTGGAAAGCTGTGTGGGTGCTTCTGGTGAGTTTACTGATCAGACGATTATTGAACGCATGATGATTCCCCTGTGCATTGAAACAGTTCGTTGTCTGGAGGAGGGTATTGTTGCTTCACCGGCAGAGGCGGACATGGCGATGATTTACGGTATCGGCTTCCCTCCGTTCAGAGGCGGTGTATTCCATTATCTTGATGAGATGGGTCTGGCAGCGTTCTGTGAGATGGCTGCGAAGTATGAAGAGTTGGGGCCGTTGTACCAGCCAACTGAAAAGATGCAACAGATGGCCGTCAACGCCACTAAGTACTTTAACTGAGGAGGGATCGAAGATGAGTCTGAATCCAAATGATGTTGTCATCGTCGATGCGGTACGAACCCCGATGGGTAAGTCCAAAGGCGGTTCCTTCCGTAATGTCCGGGCTGAAGCGCTGTCCGCCCGAGTAATGAATGGATTACTGGAACGTAATCCGAATGTTAATCCTGCTGAGATCGAAGATGTTATCTGGGGCTGTGTGAATCAGACCAAAGAGCAGGGGTTCAATATTGGTCGTAATGCGGCTGTCCTGGCGGGGCTGCCCCACAGCGTGGCTGCTCAGACCCTTAACCGTTTGTGTGGCTCGTCTATGGCGGCACTGCATACAGCAGCCCAGGCGATCATGAGCGGCAACGGTGACCAGTTTATGGTCGGTGGTGTCGAGCATATGGGGCACCTGGATATTATGCACGGTGTCGATATTAACCCTGAGATGAGCAAGCAAGTAGCGAAGGCTGCCATGATGATGGGCCTTACCGCTGAGATGCTCGGTAAGATGAATATGGTTAGCCGGGAGCAGCAGGACGCCTTTGGTGCCCGTTCCCACCGTCTGGCGGATGAAGCCCGTCGTGAAGGCCGTTTTGACAACGAGATCGTCGCTGTTGAAGGACATGATGTGAATGGCTTTAAGATACTATTGGAACAGGATGAAGTGATTCGCCCTGAGACAACAGTGGAGACCCTATCGACTCTGAAGCCAGTCTTTGTACCGAAGGTCGGTACGGTGACTGCTGGAACCTCCTCAGCCTTTTCTGATGGTGCATCGGCGATGCTGATGATGTCGGCGGCCAAAGCTCAAGCGCTGGGCCTCAAGCCGAGAGCAAAGATTCGCTCGATGGCGGTGGCAGGCTGTGATCCTTCTATCATGGGTTATGGGCCTGTTCCTGCGACACAGAAAGCTTTGAAACGTGCCGGGCTACGCATTGAGGATATCGATTACGTCGAACTCAACGAGGCCTTTGCTGCTCAGGGTCTTGCGGTACTGAAAAACCTTAAGCTGTTGGATCAGATGGAGGAGAAAGTTAACCTCAACGGTGGTGCTATCGCACTGGGCCATCCGTTAGGTTGCTCCGGTACCCGGATATCCACCACGTTGCTGAATGTGATGGAACAGAATAACGGTACTTTAGGTCTGGCGACTATGTGTATCGGCATGGGACAGGGTATTGCTACTGTCTTTGAACGGCTTAACTAACCTTTCCCGCGCGGGTAGGTGACTACCCTGATTGCTGCTGAGGCTAAAACCCCGGATACTGCGTATTATCGCTTTTGTATTCGGGGTTTTTTATTTGAATTTCTTTGCGCATTTAGTACTGGCTGAACCGACGGTTGAATCCCGTGTAGGCAACCTGTTGGGTGACTTTGCCCGTGGCGTTGATCAACAGAGCCTTTCTGTTGAAGTATTACAGGGGCTAATAAACCACCGCCGTGTCGATCAGTTTACCGATCAGCATTCGCAGGTTTTACAGATGAAGCGTAGCTTTACAGCGCAAAGACGACGCTTTGCAGGTATCGCACTGGATGTTCTGTTTGACCATTTCCTGATAAAGCACTGGCAGCTGTTCAGCGAGCAACCTAAAAAACAGGTGATCGATGATCTGTACCGGGATCTGCTGGCGGGCCAGTCAGTCATGCCAGAACGGATGCAACAGGTTACCCAGAAAATGGTTGAAGGGGATTGGTTCAGGGCTTATGAAACACTGGACGGTGTTGCTTATGCGTTGGAGCGTGTAGCTGGAAGAATACGTTTTAGCAATAACTTTGGCGGAGTGGGGGAGGAGCTTGCGCTGCACTACCCCCAGTTTGAGGTCGGCTTTAAACTCTTTCTACCCGATCTCATTGAGCGGTTTTCGTCACCCTATATTCTGGATGGGAAAACCTGCTAGTTCTTGCGTTGTGCCAGTCGATCTTGCAGAGAACTTATCAGCTCCTGCTTACCCTGACTGGGTTGGCCCTTGGCAGGTACGGCTATTTTGCGATAAAGAGCAATGCTATGGGCTATCTTTTGTTCTTTGTCTAACCCTGCGTGTTCCTTAAAACGAACACCGGATGAAACTTTCTCAGTCAACGCTAATCCTGCAGTGCTGCCCTTTTGTTCCTGCTTCATTAGAGAAATATCTGAACTCAGTTTTATATCTCTGTCGAGCTCTAGTCGGGTTTCCTTTAAGGAAACTGTAGGTTTTTTCAGCGACAGACTACCTGTGCGGCCCATTGCAGACTTAGGCTTTGCTGTAGGCTTGGTTTTACGCATGCCCTGAGCTCTGGCATCGATGCGTGACATGACATCCGCCATCTCCCGAGCTTCAGCTTTTTGACGCACAATTTTTTCGGCTTCGCGGGACTCGCGTTCCTGCTCAATCTTTTCCTTGATCAGTTTTTCCTGTTTGGCAGAAGCAACTTTGCCTACAGCTAATTTAGGTGCTGCAGAGGTGCTAGTTGGCTTCACCGTTTTAGCTTTTGCCTTAACGGTTTTGCTACGCTTACGGGAGTCCATTTTGGCAAGTACTTTAGCCATCTCCAGCGTTTCCTTTCGCTCCCTGGCAATTCTTGCTTCCAGTTCTGCATCCCGCTTCTGAGCAAGCAGTTTCAGATCGGTCTCACTCGGGTTTGAAACCGGGGTAGTTGAGTTTTTCGGATCACCTTGTAACTGAGCTTTTTGTTCAGCTTCTTCCAGCAGGGCTAAAGCTGCCTTCCGCTCGCCGGCACTTTGACGGTGGGCTTTACTGGGCTTGGGTTTAGTTATCAGGCCTTGCAGGCTTTTGCCGTCAAAGGTTTCCATTGCATCGGCAGTGAGTTCCCGCGCTTCGCTCAGGTTATCAGCGAACCCCCATTCGGTAAAAGCAAAGCAGTTAGCACCTGAACTACGGATGTCCTCGTAGAGCTCGGCTTCTACACCGGATTCTGCGGCGATAAGCAAGGTTTCCCAATGGTGGTCTATATCATTACGGGTTGAGCCCACATAGACCTGATTTGAAACTGTGTTGGTAATGGTAAAAATGATCAAGGGTTTACTCGGTGTCACTGAAAAAAGAGGGCATATTATAGAGGTCGAAACGCCAAAGGTAAGACTTGAAATTTAGTTTTTTTTCCGACCTGAAATAAGTCATTGGTATTATAGCCATGAGAATAGCTTTCCGGTTAGACATTAAGGATGTATGGCGAGACTAAAAACTGTTGGATAATCAAGGTTCAACGGCTTAGCTGGGCGATTATTTCAGCCAGTTGTTTATACTCAGAGTAGGTTTCGACCGTAGGCTTACGCAGAGAATAAGGTACTTTAGCCAGACCGTTTATTTTTCCCTCAGGCAGTATCTGTTGCCATGCGGCTATGAACTGCTGATCCTGATCCAGTAGTTGCTGGCATGGGGAGCTGCTCCAGATCTGATTTAGTTCAGTGCTGTGTTGGGCTTGAATCAGGCAGGCATTGATCAAAGGACGTTGTTTGAGAATGTAAACCGCAGCGGATCGGGGGTCGTCCAGTTGCATGCTGAAGGCCAGTGGCGCTGCACAGCTGAGAAGTAGAGATAAAATCAGAGGTTGAGTTACGGACAAACTGCGGCTCCTGACATAACATGTTGTGTTATCGGTTTCCCCACAGTTTATCCTAATTTGAGGCATTGCTCAGCGCTGTTTTTGTTAATCACCACTTAGCCGGTATTGGTTATTCACTGAGCAGACTTAATAGCTCTGTATATCCTGCATCGGCCATCTCTTCCCGGGGGATAAAACGAAGTGATGCAGAGTTGATACAGTAACGCAGTCCTGTAGGTTTTGGACCATCATTGAACAGGTGCCCCAAATGAGAGTCGGCATACTGGCTGCGTACTTCGGTTCGACTCATAAAGAACTTTGTATCAGTATGTTCTGAAATTGAAGCCGGGGAGATAGGTCGGGAAAAACTTGGCCAGCCGGTACCGGACTTAAATTTATCCTTTGATGAAAATAGCGCCTCACCGCTGACAATATCAACGTAGATGCCTTCTCGCTTCTCGTTCCAGAACTCATTTTGATAGGCGCGTTCAGTGCTATCTTGTTGAGTGACCTCATATTGCAGGTCGGTCAGGCTGTTACGTAATTCTTGGTCAGAAGGTTTTTTGAACGATTTTAACTGTCCACTGATACTTATATCAGTTTTGTCAGAATCCATTTTTTGGCCGCGGCCAAACTGTGTAAAGTCGGGGTGCAACTGATCGCCCCATGTTTTTTCCAGATACTGGTCGCGGCCTGAATTAAAACGGTAGTATTTATACCGGATTGAATTACGTTTGTAATAGTCCTGGTGATAATCCTCGGCCGGGTAAAAAACGGTTAATTTAGTTAGTTCGGTCGCGAGTGGCTTGCTGTAGCGTCCTGAGGCAGCGAGTGTGGCCATAGATTCTTCAGCTAACATGCGCTGTTGATCATTATGAAAGAATACCGCTGGGCGGTATTGTGTGCCCCTGTCGACAAAAGAACCTCTGCCGTCAGTTGGGTCCATCTGTCTCCAGAGCGACTGCAGTAAACCGTCGTAGGTGATAACTTGAGGATCATAGTAAACTTGAACCGCTTCAGTATGTCCGGTGGAACCTGAAGAAACTTGGCCATAGGTAGGATTTTTTTCCTGTCCACCGGCATAACCAGAGATAGCTTCTTTTACCCCGGGAAGTTTTTCAAATCCAGATTCTGTACACCAGAAGCAACCTCCGGCAAAAGTGGCGACCTTTAACCCCTGCTGTTGCAAGTCAGATCGAAGAACCTGATCAGGGTTAGTAGTAGGGCTGGCAATGACGGTGACCACGCTCACACCTGTCAGTAGAGCCAGTGCTATGGCTATCTTCATCTTCATAATTGTACCCTCGGTAAACTTAAGAAAGAATTTAGAAAAAGTTTCGATAGATAAAAGATACATCTGAGTCATGAAATAAAGCTGAAAATACCAAAATGGTGATACTTACTTTGACCCCTTAAAGTGGCTGTAGTATTCCTATAACTAGCTATTACATGGAGAGAGTGAATTAATGCCAGCAGATACCGAAACGGTAGTACTAAATGAACTGCCGAAAATTGAGCAAGGCAGTGTTATTCAGGTGAGTGACGCCACTGGCGAGCTGAAATATGTGTCGCGTTTTTTTGGTATTGATGGTCAGGTTATCATCACCCGCTTGCCGGCAGTGTCCCAATTGAAAAAGGGAGGCATGGGGACTGATGAGTTAACCTATAGGGATAATTTTAAGAGAAATCGCAAGTTAGTGATGCGGTTGATCTCTAACGGCCGTGTTTTTGCTTTTGAAAGCCAGGTGATCGACCTGTTTCTGCTGGGTGGAAAACTCTTGATGACTACTTATCCTAAACAGATTCAGTCTCGGTTGTTGCGTAAAGAACCCCGCTATCCCTGTGCTATTCCTGCGCAACTTGTCGCTGGGGATCTGACAGTCGAGAGCATACTGATTAACTTTAGCACCGGAGGAGGGCTGCTTAAAATTACCGAAGAAGAAGCGTTGTTATCAATGGTTCCGGTTAAAAATGAAAACCAGGATTGCGTACTTAAGCTTCAGCTTCCCTTTGATGAAAGCCCCTCAGAGGTTAAGGTCAGAGTGATGTCTGTCTCCACCGCTGAAAAGCAGGTTGGTCTGTCCTTTACAGATGGTCGGGAAGTGATTCAGCGATATATTACTGCGCTGAAACTCGATTCTATCAGCGACTATTTCTGAATCAGGCGAGAATCACCTGATCGATCGCTTCTTGTCTGATACTGCCGATTATGCAGGCCTGAGCGTATCCAGCGGCCTGCAATTCCTCAACGACGTGTTCTGCCTGATCAGCGCTGACGGCGGCTAAAAGACCCCCTGCTGTCTGTGGGTCGAAGAGCACTTCGGTAATGGTTTCAGTATCGTATTCGTGGATATTCAGTACAGAGCTTTCAAATTTTCGATTTTGAGGGTGTAGCGAACTAAATATTCCCGCTCGCAGGCAGGCCATTGTCCCGTCCAGAACGGGGAGCTTTTCCAGCCTTAAACGTGCGCTCAGCCCTGAACCGTCTAACATTTCGTGCAGATGCCCTACGAGTCCAAAACCGGTGACATCGGTGCAGGCGTGGGTGTTGGCTGCTGTCAGAATCTGACTGGCCCGGTAGTTTGATTGCAACATATGTTTCAGGGCCTGGCTGATCCAGTTTCCCTGTGCCTGACTGCGCATATCGCTGGCAAACAGGGTGCCGGTACCCAGCGGCTTAGTGATAATTAATTTATCGCCTGGTTGCAGTCCCTGCTTGGTCAGTAGTTGTTTTCGGTCTGCCAGGCCGTTGATGGTAAAGCCTAACGTTAGCTCGGTACCTTCAGACGTGTGCCCGCCGACCAGGCCTATGTTGCAGTCTGAAAACACTTTACTGGCGCCTAACAAGAGGTGGCGCAGACGTTGCTCAATTATTTCATCGCTGGCGTGGGGTAGGCTGACGATAGCCTGTGCGCTGTGGGGTTGAGCACCCATGGCAAAGATATCTCCCAGGGCATGGTTAGCGGCGATCTGGCCAAAAAGAAAGTCATCGTTGACCAGTTGACGAAAACTGTCAACGGACTGTACCAGCAATTTCCCTTCAGGAACGTTGATGACTGCAGCATCATCCGGGCGGTCTAGACCGATCTCAATTTCATTCGGTGGCGGCGGCAGTTGTTTTAATACTCGGTTAAGGATGCTGTGTCCGACTTTCGCCCCGCAGCCTCCGCAGCGCATGTCGGGGTTCTCAATTTTAAGTTTAGCTCCGGGAATCTGATCAGGTAATTCGGTCAGGTCACTAAATCGGCGCATGAATTTTTGATCAATACTGTCTTTCCAACGCCAGACCCA
>JAGPUU010000451.1 GCA_018067325.1 Amphritea sp. | reverse complement strand
ATAGCTTGGCTTCAACCTCGGTACGCAGACTGGCCGCCGCTTCAATGACACACTGCAGTGTATCGCTATCGGTTACCCGGAGGTGGTGATGAACTTTGTCACTGATCTGTAGTTGCTCAAGTTTGGCTGCAATTTGTGGCCGTGAGCCGTGAATCAATACCAGTTTCACCCCGAGGCTATTGAGCAAGGCGATGTCGTGAATGATGTTGCCAAAATTGTCATCGGCGAGCGCTTCCCCTCCTAACATCAGGACGAAAGTTTTCCCCCGATGCGCATTGATATAGGGAGAGCTGTGACGAAACCAGTTTACGTATTGGTTGTTATCATTAATCACGATTAAAAACAGTACCTTGCAATCAGTTGTTCTAATACTGCTACTGTAGGCTTAATCTGGTCAAAAGCCAAATATTCGTCGGGCTGATGGGCTTGATCGATTGATCCAGGGCCCATGACAATCGTATCCATACCCAGTGATTGCAGGAAGGGAGCCTCGGTGCCAAATGCCACTGCCTCAGCCTGATAACCCGTTAAACGCTCTGCTGTTGTGACCAGCTCGGAGTGCTTATCATTGTTGAACGCGGGTATTCCTGGAAATAGCGGTTCTGTGGATATGGTTACGCCGAACTGCTGCTCAAGCGGCAGTAATCGCTTGTGGACACTCTCACGCAGCAGATCGGCAGACATCCCGGGAAGCGGACGCAGATCATATTCAACTTCACAGGCGCCACAAATCCGGGTGGGGTTGTCTCCGCCGTGGATACATCCCAGATTTAGTGTGGGTACTGAAACTTTAAAATCACTGTTCTGATAGTCGCGCTGTAGCTCTTTACGGAAGCTAATCAGTTCACCAAGCACTGAATGCATTGCATCCAGGGCACTGGCTCCGAGGCTGGGGTCGGACGAGTGGCCGGCACTTCCCTTCACCTTTACCTGCTCCATCATCATCCCTTTATGCATATAGATTGGGCGCAGGCTGGTGGGCTCTCCAATAACCGCATAGCGGGCCTTAGGATAACCAGCCTAAGCGAGCGCCCGGGCGCCATTCATTGAGCTTTCTTCATCTGCGGTGGCAAGAATGATCAACGGTTGTTTTAGCGTTTTGTCAGTGAATTTACGGGCCGCTTCGATCGCAATAGGAAAAAAGCCCTTCATATCACAGGTGCCTAAACCGTAAAAACGGCCATCTTTCTCTGTCAGTTTGAAGGGGTCACTGTTCCAAAGTTCGGCGTTGAAGGGGACTGTGTCGGTATGGCCGGACAGAACTAGTCCGCCGGGGCCACTGCCGAGTGTCGCGATCAGATTAGCTTTTTCCGGATGGCCGGGGATCGCCATCACTTCTGTCTGAAAGCCTAAACCGGATAGCCAGCTTTCCAGCTTCTCGATTACGCCCAGATTACTCTGGTCCCAATGGGCAGCAGTGCAGCTTACGGAAGGGGTGGCGATAAGCTCTGTCAGCATGGTGAGCAGATCAGGTGGGGAGGATTGCATAGAAAGGTCCGGTTTTTATACGTTATCCGGGTATTGTGCAGCTTTCGAGGGAAATAAAAAAGGCGATCATAGGATGATCGCCTTTTTTTGCCGAGATTTTATTTAACTGAAAATAGCTTTCAGTGAGAAGAAAATTATAATCGACAGGAAGGCACCGGCAGGTAGTGTGACTAACCAGGAGATGAAAATGGTGCCTACAACTTTCAGGTTCAGGGCTGAAAGTCCCCGTGCGAGGCCTACACCCAGAATCGCACCGACCAAGGTATGGGTTGTCGAAATTGGCAGGCCGGTACCCGACGCAAATACAACGGTAGAGGCTGCCGCCAGAGTTGCAGCAAAACCACGGCTTGGGGTTAGTTCGGTAATGTTGTTGCCTACGGTAGCGATAACTTTATGACCGTACATAACCAGACCCGCAACAATGCCGCTGCCGCCAAGTAACAGGATCCAGACCGGCATTGCAGACTTTTGCGCTACTTCACCTGCTGACGCAACTACACCAACAACCGCAGCCAGCGGGCCGACGGCATTAGCAACGTCGTTAGAGCCGTGAGCAAACGCCATAGCGCAGGCGGTAAACATCATCAGGACGCCGAAAACTCTTTCTACGCTGGCGAAATGGTAGTCACTGTTGTCCTCAGTTTTTGCGTGGATCTTGCGCAGCATGAAAATGCCCAGAAGCATGGTGATAAACGCGATGGCAATTGAGATCAAAGCGCTGTTGGCAAAACCGGGATTGAGTCCGATATGCTTCAAGCCCTTGGTAAAAGTCACCATTGAGATCATGAAGCCAACGAGGAATATGTACATAGGGACATATTTTTTAGCATTCTTGAATGGGTCTTCAGTATCAAGAATTAATTTTTGTACACTACGGAATAAAAAGAAGGCGATTAAACCAGCAGTCACTGGCGAAACAACCCAGCTGGCAACGATCTTTCCTACTTTTGCCCAGTGAACAGCATCGACGGAAATACCGACCGCAGCGAAGCCGACAATCGCTCCGACGATGGAATGGGTAGTCGATACCGGCCAGCCCATAGCGGTTGCCGCCATTAACCAGATGCCTGCAGCAAGCAGGGCCGAGAGCATGCCGTATACCAGTAGTTCAGGAGAGCCTGACAGTATCGCCGGATCTATAATTCCTTTACGTATCGTTGCGGTTACCGCCCCTCCTGCCAGGTAAGCACCGGCAAATTCAAAGATAATAGCGATTATTATCGCTTGTCTTAAGGTTAACGCCTTGGAACCTACTGAGGTTCCCATAGCATTAGCCACATCGTTAGCGCCCACACCCCAGGCCATAAAGAATCCAAACACACACGCCATGATGACAAGGATATTGCCATATTCCGCAATGATGCTCATGATAACTACCTAATTTTAAGATTCAGAAAAGTTTATTTGAGGTTTATTTCGCTAGCAGCAATTGCAGGCGGCTACCCACTTGCTGTGCTTTGTCAGCGAGATCACCAATCCAACGGATAACCTGGTAAAGGAACATCGCATCGATTGGGTTCAGATCTTGTTCCACTACAAACAGTGCAGAGCGTACTTCGCGCTCCATTTCGTCAGCGTCGTGCTCCATATCATCCAGGTCATGGATCATCTGCTCGACGACCTCAACTTCATGGCCTCGGAAACCTGCAGTAATAAGCTCATCGAGCTCATTCAGCGCGGTCAGTGCCTGGCCTGATGTTTTCAGGGAGGCGCGGATATATTCCGAAATAATCGGTTGTATCTGGGCGGGAATGGACATTTTTCGCCCTAGCATTAACCCGGCAATGTCTTTAGCCCTGTTGGCAATTTTGTCTTGCATGCGCAGCAGTTCGAGAAGATCGGTACGGGGTACTGGCAGGAAGATACTGTTCGGAAGATTCATACGAATCTCCTTCTTCATTGTATCGGCTTCACCTTCGAGCACCGCAATGCTGTGTTGAATTTTTGCGGCTTCTTCCCAATCATCTGCCATAACGGCGTCAAAGAAAGGAATCAGTTGAATCGCACAGGCATGAGCTTTAGCAATGTGTTCCTGCATAGGCTGGAAAGGCGATCGTGCAAACATCTGCAAAATCGGATTATTAGTAACCATAAAAATCACCGGTCGTAGTGCAAAATTTTCGCGAGTATACGTTGGGCTGACTTCTGTTTGTAGTCAAAATGAAACATAAATGTAACTAATTTGGCATAAGTTGAATTTGTATCTTTGGTAAATGGCATAGGGGGTATTGTAACTAGCTGTTTTATGGCTTTTTTATATGTTTTATTTGGAATTGTTAAACTTTTGTTACAGAAGAATCTGTCGAGACGAAAAGCACTTTTTGCTAAGCTGAAGGAATATATCGGCCACCGACAGAGTACCTCAATATATGCTCAGCCAATTGATCAAGAAACTTCCATCTCTTATTCAGCCTTGCGTAACACTTAATCTTGAAAAAGTTATAGGTTCTGTTGGAGCTCTGACTGAACAGTCCGATAGCTTTCAGGATGATTTGATTCGAGTCCTGGCAGGTAGTGACTACGTTGCTGAACAGTTGAGCCGCAAGCCTCAATTACTCGAAGACCTATTACACAACAACGATCTTTATAGCGCTTATGGTGCGGGAGAGTACACCGGACGGTTAGCCCAGAGCTTGGCTTCGATAGAGAGCGAAGAGCTGCTTCAGAGTGTGTTGCGTAAGTTCAGACAGCGGGAGATGGTCAGAATCATCTGGCGTGACTTGACCCGCGCTACCGATATGCGAGGGACAACCGCCGACCTTTCTGCTCTTGCGGATGCTTGCATCGACCAGGCATTGCAGTGGCTTTATCGGGATTGTTGTAGCAAATGGGGGACGCCACACTCTACTGCAACGGATGGTATGCCTGCGCGGCCCCAGCAATTGGTTGTTGTGGGAATGGGAAAGTTAGGTGCTTATGAGTTGAATCTGTCGTCAGATATCGATCTGATTTTTGCTTATCCTGAAAAGGGAATGACCGAAGGCGGAAGGCGTGTGCTGGCCAATCAGGATTTCTTTAGCCGACTGGGGCAGAAACTGATTCAGGCGCTAGATAATATAACCGCCGATGGATTTGTCTTCCGTACCGATATGCGGCTGCGTCCCTATGGCGCCAGTGGCCCGCTGGTGTGTAGTTTTGCTGCGATGGAAGAGTACTACCAGGATCAGGGGCGTGACTGGGAGCGCTACGCCATGATTAAAGCCCGTGTGGTCGGGGGTGATCAACAGGCGGGGTCTGAGCTTCAGGAAATGTTGCGGCCTTTTGTCTATCGGAAATATATCGACTTTAGTGCGTTTGATTCTCTGCGTTCAATGAAGGAGATGATCAACAAGGAGGTGCGGCGAAAAGGCTTGCATGGCAATGTTAAGCTGGGCGCTGGCGGCATTCGTGAGGTTGAGTTTGTTGCCCAGGCGTTTCAGTTGATTCGTGGCGGGCGTGATCCCCGGTTACAGCAGCGCGAACTGCTGAATATACTTCCTTTGTTGCCTGAAACTGTTGGGGTTCCTGAGCAAGCTGTCAGTGATCTGACAGAGGCATATACCTTCCTGCGTAATGCAGAGCATGTGATACAAGCGGTGGCTGACAGGCAGACTCAGGAGCTGCCTGTGGATGAGATTGGTCAGGCACGTATGGCGTACAGCATGGGGTTTGATCACTGGGATGGCTTTATGGTCGAGCTGGACCGTCAGCGAGGTCGGGTTACAGAGCATTTTGCCGATGTGATTGCGCCCGCAGAAGAAGTTGTGGATGAAGATGATCTGAGCAGTGACTGGTTGCTTCTTTGGAACAGCGAGTTCGACGCCGATGAAGGGGAAGCCTTCTTTGCTGAGCATGGGTTGGATAATCCCCAGCTGGCCTGGAAAGCGTTTAGTAACCTGAAGTCCAATCGTTCAGTCCAGGTGATGCAGGCTGTCGGGCATGAACGTTTGCTGGCTGTGCTGCCGAAACTAATGAATGAAGTGATATCGGTTGA
>JAGPUU010000462.1 GCA_018067325.1 Amphritea sp. | reverse complement strand
GATCCTCGTAACGCTTTGTTTGTTGGTAGGAATATTTCCTGCTTATGTTGTCGGTGACCTATTAGATGTCGCCTCTTTCGCAGTACTCACGCATGAAGTCCCCATTCACAGCCTGGCTATATGGCACGGATTTAACATCCCATTATTCATGAGCTTTCTAGCAATGGTTGGAGGTGCAACGATTTACTATAATCGACGCCACCTATTTGAGTTTCAATCACACTTCGATGAGACTGATGCAAAGCATATCTTCGAAGGCATCATTCAATCGATAGTCAAAGCCTCTCAGCGGATTATAACCACTCTGGAAAACGGTTCCCTGCAACGGTATATCTTCTTACTGCTGTTATTCACATTGATCATGGGGGCATTACCTCTGCTCGATCTGACCCAGAACACCGGTTCTCGCCCTCAAATTCCAGTTGATGGCGTGACAATAACGGGAGCTGTGCTGCTGATATTAAGTACCATCGCAACCGTAATATGGTACCGGCAGCGGTTTATTGCGCTCATATTTCTCTCCGTGGTTGGGTTAATAGTATCGCTGACATTTGCTCAATTTTCAGCGCCCGATCTAGCACTAACACAACTATCTGTTGAGATAGCCACCATTATATTATTACTTCTGGCGCTGTTCTTTTTGCCCCAAAATGCACATAAAGAGTCGAGCAACCGGCGTTTAAGCGGAGATTTATTAGTTTCTGGGTTGATAGGCTGTGTCATAGGCACTATCTGTTTCGCCATGCTCACAACCCCTTTAAGCACGATTTCAGACTTCTTCATAGCGAATAGTAAAACCGGTGGCGGGGGCACCAATGTGGTAAATGTGATTCTCGTCGATTTCAGGGGCTTTGACACTCTCGGAGAAATCACCGTACTAGGCATTGCCGCATTAGGCGTTTATAAACTGATTGCAAAAATGCGAATCTATATGCCGACTCGTGATGATAAAGGTCGCGCCTGGAGTAATGACCCTCACCCTATGATGCTTGAAATGGTGTCACAAAGCCTTCTTCCTTTAGCACTATTAGTATCCGTTTATATTTTCTTACGGGGGCATAATGTACCCGGGGGTGGTTTTATTGCGGGCCTGATTACATCCGTAGCGATTATTCAGCAATATATTGCACATGGAGTGCTGTGGATGAAGCCCCGAGTCAATATCGATTATCAATGGCTCATTGCAGGTGGGATATTAATTGCGACCGCTACCGGCTTAGGCAGCTGGATCTTTGACAAACCGTTCCTTAGCACTTGGTTCGATTACTTCGGTTTACCCTGGATTGGAAAATTTGAGCTCGCCAGTGCCATGCTATTTGATTTAGGCGTATACCTAACAGTGGTGGGCGCCGTGATGTTAATACTGGCCAACCTGGGTAAGTTAACCACCAGTGAACGCATACATATTAAGGAGAACGATTAATGGAAGCGATTTATGCGTTCTGTGTCGGCATACTGACCACCTGTGGATTCTTTCTCGTTCTAAGGGGCCGAACATTTACCGTTGTAATGGGGCTAACCCTGCTATCTTATGCAGTAAACCTATTTCTGTTTGCCAGTGGTCGCCTAAAACTCGATGGCGCAGCAGTACTGGGGCAGTCAACTGAATACAGCGATCCATTACCTCAAGCTCTGGTACTCACCGCTATCGTAATTGGCTTTGCCATGACAGCATTTGTGGTGATATTAGCCATGCGTTCACGAGCAGATCAGGGGAATGACCATGTAGATGGACAGATCCCGGTTCGGTCGACAAAATCCCGTATTTCAGAAAAGAGGCATAGTTAATGCAACACCTGCCTATTCTTCCCATTTTATTACCGATGCTGGCGGCAGCCTTTATGTTACTTCCGCCGTTAAGCAACTCGATTACCCGGCACCGTTTTTTTGCTGTTTCGGTCATGATGATTCTTGTCATAGTATCCGCTACCCTTCTACTCACCAGTCATCAGCAAGGAACGCAAATGTACGTCCTGGGAGGCTGGCAACCTCCTTTCGGAATAGCTTTAGTCGCCGATAGATTATCAACCATGATGGTATTGTTAACATCGGTACTTGCATTGGGTGCGCAGCTATATGCCTGCGCTGGTGATGATCATGACGGTATGTATTTTCACCCGTTATTTATGTTTCTGGTCATGGGGGTTAATGGCGCGTTTCTGACAGGGGATATATTTAATCTATTCGTATTCTTTGAGGTGCTGCTCATAGCCTCTTATGCTCTATTAATACATGGCGGCGGTAAACAGAAAACCAAAGCCACGGTGCACTATGTAATTCTAAACCTCGTGGGTTCAAGTATTTTCCTGGTTGCGCTAGGTATCTTATACGGCACTATCGGCTCACTAAATATGGAGGATATGGCAAACAAAGTACGATTGTTAGGCGAGCATGAACAAGCATTGGCTAAAGCCGGAGGCCTGTTATTGTTAGTGGTCTTCGGGCTAAAGGCTGCTTTGTTGCCGTTGCATTTTTGGCTACCCAAAACCTATGCTGCCGCCAGCGCCCCGGTTGCAGCGTTATTCGCCATTATGACCAAAGTAGGTGTTTATAGTACTTTACGGGTTCACACGACCATTTTCGGCGAAGATGCCGGAGCCCTTGCCAGCATTGCAATACCATGGCTGTGGCCATTGGCGCTCATAACTTTAGCGATGGGAGCTATCGGCGTTCTTGCCAGCCCGAGCTTAAGGTTAACCGCAGCTAATTTAGTAATCGTCTCGGTAGGGACACTCATGCTGGCGATTGCTATGCAACGTGAAGCGGCTACTTCAGCAGCGCTTTACTACATGATTCATTCCACCCTGGCTACAGGGGCCCTATTCCTGATCGCGGACCTCATTAGTAAACAACGAGGCAAAGCCGAAGATCGCTATGTTGTTGCGCGTAAAATGAATCAAGGAAAGGTCATTGGTGTGGCATTTTTCATAGCAGCACTC
>JAGPUU010000449.1 GCA_018067325.1 Amphritea sp. | reverse complement strand
GGCTGAATAACAAACTGCGGGTCACTGTAGTGGTAGCAGGAAGCTCTATCAGCATGCTTTTTTTCGGCAGCTGAGGCAGTTCAGTTTCTGTCAGGAGCTCTGCTGAAAAAGGTAAGAAGAGGGGGACTTTTCGGACTGTTCCGTCTTGGCTGAGACTGGCATAAGTGCTGAGTAGGATAGTGGCTGTAGAAGGCCCATCAGAGAGTATTGCGTTTCCGGGCTCTAAGCTGTCTTCGTAACGTAATTGATAAGAAACAACCTTCAACTGTTCGTTAAAGATAGGCTGCCTGACAATCAGGCCACCGCTTACTTCCCTGGATGTATCTATTTGTTGTTCTGAATTCAATTGATCATGCCTAATGATTCGTTTCACTCAGCGAGTACAGCAAACACCACGCCCTATCTATTCACAAATAACACAGAAAACCCAATCTTGCATGAATACATTCCCCGATTCAGGTAGCTGGGGGCGATTCAAACAAGTCAGTCTGTCTTAGCATACCTTGTGGATACAGGCTTTCAAAGAGGCTGGAGATCAAAGCAGCATTTAAAAGTATGTTCATTGCTTATCTCTAATGGCTAAAGCCGAGACCGGGTTGTCTCTGGCAACCTCGAAGGGGTAACCATAGAACCTCAAATAGCTTTGAGCACTGTTTGGAAACGATCTAGTCATTCAGTGGCGGTGTATTTTACTCAAGAGCATGCATTGCAATTATTCGTTCCTTTACTTAGCGAAGTATTTCTTTAGGCTTACCTAAACCTCTTTAGAAAGATAAAGGGCAAAGGTACAATTCCAAACGATCAAAAAAGCTATATAGCTGTTGCGGAGAGAAAATGAAAAATCGGTATGATCTGTTAATTATTGGGGGAGGTATGGTCGGCTCAACCATCGCTGCAGCCCTAGGTAATACAGACCTTAAAATTGCCGTAGTTGAGCAGCAGTACCCCGTTGAATTCCAGCAAGATTCAGAACACGATTTACGGGTATCTGCACTGAGTATTGCCTCGGAACAGATTCTGAAAAACCTTGAGGTTTGGGATAGCATTAAAGCTCGACGTAGCTGCCTCTATCGTCGCATGAAGATATGGGAGAGCAATGAAAACCAAGCCTCTACCGAGTTTAATAGTGATGATATTGGCGCTGAACATCTTGGTTATATAGTCGAAAACAGAGTTATCCAGCTGGCTTTATTAGAAAAGATAAAACAGTTTGATAACGTAGAATTGATCTGCCCCGGCGATACTATTTCAATCGATTACTCGCCTGGTTGTAGTTTGGTCCAACTGGCCGATGGTAGGGAGTTAATTGGTAAGTTGCTGGTGGCGGCTGATGGCGGCATGTCTAAAGTTAGAGCAGCCGCGGGCATCGGTGTGCATAGTTGGGATTATGATCAACATGCTTTAGTGGCTTCAGTAGTGACTGAATTGCCACAACAGGATATTACTTGGCAACAGTTTACACCGAATGGCCCATTAGCCTTTCTGCCTCTCTCAGGAAACCGGGCATCGCTGGTATGGTATAACCGTCCAGCTGAAGTTAAACGTCTTTTACACCTGGATGACCAGCAATTTACCACTGAGTTGGTCAAAGCCTTTCCAGACCGCCTTGGCAAGATTGAGTCTATTCTGGAACGAGGCGCTTTTCCGCTTCGCAGACAACATGCCCAAGAGTATGTGAAGGAGGGCGTTGCTCTGGCAGGGGACTCTGCCCATATGATTAATCCATTAGCCGGTCAGGGCGTTAACATCGGACTTTTAGATGCTGCAGTACTTGCTGAAACAGTTTTGGCTGGGCATAAAGAAGGGCTCGATATCAGCGACCTTAGACTATTGAAGCGCTATGAGCAGCAGCGACGTAATCATAATCTGATGATGATGCAGCTAATGGACGGTTTCTATCGAATCTTTTCGAATGACCTGCTGCCATTGAAACTGTTGCGTAATCTGGGACTGGGGGCGGCAGAAAGGTTGAAGCCCGCTAAAAACAGAGTGATGCGTTTTGCCATGGGGCTGGAGGGGCGATTACCAGCCCTTGCCAAAAGCGAGAAGCGTTAACTTATGAGTAATTCCTACATACCGATCTAGTAAAACAAAAAAACGGAGCCAAATGGCTCCGTTTTTTTCTTATAAACCTATGTTTATAAGATTGTTTACTTAGCTTTTGGTGCTGCTGCTTTCTTAGCAACAGGAGCTGCTGCTTTAGGAGCCGCTGCTTTAGGCGCTGCTGCTTTAGGAGCCGCTGCTTTCTTAGCAACAGGAGCCGCTGCTTTCTTAGCAGGTGCTGCTGCTGGCTTAGCTTTTGGCGCAGCCTTAGGTGCTGCTTTAGCTTCAGTAGCAGGAGTCATGAACTTGCTAAGGTCTTCAAAGTAGTTCATGTCTTTAAGGCCTAAACCTTCAAAGCTCTTATCGATTACAGCCTTCAGCTCTACTTTAGCAGAACTCAATGCAGCCATCTCTTCTTCCGCAACGCTGGTCAGTCTTGTCTCAAGCTGCTTTACGTACTCAACCTGAAGGTCAATTGCTTCTTTAGGATCTTTAATAGAAGACAGAGCCTGCATCTGCGCCATGGTGGCATTTACAAAGTCGGAAACATAACGAGATTGCAGTTCAATTAACTTCTCTGCAGCTTTCTTGTTAATTTCAGCCATATCAACAACTGGCTTCATGTTTTCCTGAACGTCCTTCATCATATCTTCGTACATGTTTTTCACCTGTGGTCGCAAGAGTTTTAGTCTTTGTGCGTTGCAGCAATTTTCCCATACTATATTCTTGACGCATAATAAAGTCAATTATATTGTTGCAGTGCAGCAAAGAGTGGATTGGCTACCACTCTTCATTTATAGCAGATACGCTTTGCTGTAGTAACCTAATTGCTTATCGTGAACATATCATGACAAAAAATTGAAAGTATTCTGTGATCTTTTAGCCCGGCTTCTGTATTCGTACTAAAGGGGCACAGATTCTCACTTTAAGTAGATTGAGGAAGTTGATAATTTACTTTCCCCTGGGCGGGCCAAAACCCGCTTATTTGGTTACAATAAACGCAACGGATAGATCGCTAAGATATTACAGACACTGGATAACTACATGACTCGTCAACCGGCTTTTCAGCTTAAACGTACTGAAACAATTGAATCACTGGGAATCGACGTACAGGAATATGTGCACAGCAAAACAGGCGCTCTGCATTACCATATTGCAGCTGATAACCAAGAGAATGTGTTTCTGGTAGCTTTTCGTACGGTGCCTGAAGACAATAAAGGTGTCGCTCATATTCTAGAACACACCGCGCTCTGCGGTAGTGAGAAATTCCCGGTTCGCGACCCATTTTTTATGATGACCCGCCGCTCGCTGAATACCTTCATGAACGCTTTTACTAGCAGTGACTGGACCGCCTATCCATTTGCCAGCCAGAACCGTAAAGATTACTTTAACTTATTGGATGTCTATCTCGATGCCGCATTTTTCTCCCGGCTTGATCCATTAGACTTTGCTCAGGAAGGCCACCGCATCGAGTACAGTGAAGCGGGCAATACTGATAGCCCTCTGGTCTATAAAGGTGTGGTCTATAACGAGATGAAAGGGGCCATGAGTTCGCCTGTTTCTACACTTTGGCAAACGATGACACGCTACCTGTTTCCATCAACCACCTATCACTACAATTCCGGGGGTGACCCTGAAGCGATTCCTGATCTGAGTTATGAAGAGCTGATTACGTTCTATAAGAGCCACTATCACCCTTCAAATGCTGTCTTTATGACCTTTGGTGATATCCCAGTTGAGGAGCTTCAAAAGCGCTTTGATGAGCAGGCTTTGGCCAGGTTCGAGAAGCTTGAGGAAGAGATTACCGTCGGTGATGAGAAGCGTTATTTCTCGCCGATTAGCGTCGAGGAAGCTTATGCCTTAGATGAGGAAGAGAGCAGTGCTAAAACCCATCACGTGCTGGCTTGGCTTCTCGGACCAAGTATCGATCTGGAGCAACAACTTAAAGCTCACCTTTTATCTGAAGTTCTGTTAGATAACAGTTCCTCACCGCTACGTTATGCTCTGGAATCAACCGATCTCGGACTTTCT
Source organism: Amphritea sp. (assembly GCA_018067325.1). Taxonomy (GTDB): domain Bacteria; phylum Pseudomonadota; class Gammaproteobacteria; order Pseudomonadales; family Balneatricaceae; genus Amphritea. The sequence continues at coordinate 3,014 of JAGPUU010000449.1, read as the reverse complement.
CCATCGCCTCTCTGCGGATTGGAAGACTCCAATCGAGAGATGGCCTTTATGTGTGGTATAGAGGGCAGTGAACCGGAAAAAGCAGCAGAGTTTGAGCAATTGGTACTAGATACACTGACCGAGGTTGCTGAAAATGGTGTGCCTCAGATTCAACTGGAAGCGGCTCTTCATCAACTGGAACTCAGTCAGCGAGAGATAAATGGTGATGGTTACCCTTACGGCATGAGTCTGATTCTCAAGTCGCTATCTTCTGCAATTCATCACGGCGATCCGGTTGCACTACTCAACCTGGACCCTGTTCTTGAAAAGATGCGTGAAGAGATAAAATCACCCGACTTTATTCCTTCAATGGTTCGCCAACTCTTATTGGATAACCCTCATCGTGTTCGTCTGACGTTGAGGCCTGATGCTGAGCTGGCTAATCGTCGTGATGAAGCTGAAGCAACCGCCCTTGAAAAGATCCGCCAGTCACTTGATGAGAGCCAGGTAAAGGCGGTAGTCGCGAAGGCCCAGGCCCTTGAAGAGCGACAAAGCCAGATCGATGATGAATCGGTATTGCCAAAGGTTACCATTGCCGATGTGCCTGCTGAGATGAGTATTCCTCAGGGGAGTGAAACCTCTCTGGAGGACTTTAACTACAGTTTCTATGCTCAAGGCACTAACGGTCTGGTATATCAGCAAGTCATTATGGATCTCCCCGCGCTGACTGATGAAGAGTTACAACTGCTTCCGCTCTATAGTCACTGCCTGACAGAGCTTGGCTGTAATGGAATGAGTTATCAGGACACCCAGGCACTGCAGTCACAGGTTTGTGGCAGTATTAGTGCTTATCCTTCGGTCCGGGGTAGCATCGACGATGAACAAAAGGTTAGTGGATATATGACACTGTCCGGTAAGGCGCTGCTGAATAAGCAGACCAATCTGACAGAGTTAATGTATCAAACCCTGAATACCGTTCGCTTCGACGAACATAGTCGGATTCGAGAACTGGTGTCTCAGCAACGTACCCGCAAAGAACAGAGTGTCACTGGACAGGGCCATAGTCTGGCCATTATGGCGGCAGTCAGTCAGCTTTCTCCAGCATCGCAGCTGTCACATAATACCCGTGGTCTGCAAAGTATTCGCGCCGTTAAAGCACTGGATGATAGCCTTAATGATGAGCAGAATCTGAAACAGCTAGCGGGTCTGCTAGAGCAGATTCATCAGAAGATTGTTACCGCCCCACGTCGCTTTCTGATTGTTGCTGAACCTGAGCATCAGCAGGAGCTTGCTGCAACGCTAGCTCAGCAGTGGAGTCAGGCTACGGTTAACGAGAGCAATTTTGAGGCGTTCACTTTATCGCCGGTACGACAGGGGGTTCAGCAAGCCTGGACTACCAGTACCCAGGTTAACTTCTGCGCTAAAGCCTACCCGACAGTTGCCGTTGAGCATCCCGACTCAGCGCCGTTAACAGTACTAGGAGACTTCTTGCGTAATGGTTTCCTCCATCGCGTAGTGCGAGAGCAGGGCGGAGCATATGGTAGTGGTGCCGGGCAGGATTCCGCAGACGCCGTTTTCCGGTTTTTCTCATACCGAGATCCACGCTTGAGTGAAACGTTGGATGATTTTGATGCAGCGCTAAACTGGCTACTCACTGCAGAAGATGATGAGCAGAAACTTGAAGAAGCAATTCTGGGTATTGTCAGCAGCATCGACAAACCTGGCTCACCTGCGGGCGAAGCTAAGCAGACTTATCACAGTACTCTGTTTGGTCGCTCACCGGAGCAGCGTAAAAGTTTTCGACAACGCATTCTGCAGGTAACCGTCGCAGATATTAAGCGAGTTGCATCACACTATCTTAAGCCTGAAAACGCCAGTATTGCGGTAGTCACAAGCCCGGCTGTTGCAGCAGAGCTTAATGACAATTTTGAAGTGATCGCCATTTAACCTTCGTTAGGTTCGACAGGAGTAAAATAAGCCTCACTGCCTGATGCAGTGAGGCTTTTCTGTTTATGAAAAGTAATGATTTTTTAATCGGCGCAGTGCTGATATTAGTATCAGAGATGTTCCTTGTGTTGTCCGGCATGGTTATTAAGCAACTCTCCGGAGAACTGCCTACCGAGATGATTGTTTTCTTCCGTAACCTACTGGGGTTAGCGCTGTTCCTGCCGTGGCTGCTGCGAAAAGGCACCGGTGTATTACGCACTACGAAATTACGTTTTCACATGATGCGCGCCGCTGTTGGGGTAACGGCAATGACCTGTCTGTTCTATACCTGGGGGCAGTTACCGCTGGCACAGGCGGCGTTATTAAAACAGACCGCTCCATTCTTTACGCCTCTGGTCGCTTTCTGGTGGTTGAAAGAACGTATTAGTCTGCAGGTAAAAGTAGCTATATTAGTTGGATTCATGGGGGTTGCATTTATTCTTAATCCTCAGGAAACTACCGTCAATATGGGTATTTTGATTGCCCTGACAGGTGCGTGCCTGGGGGCGCTTGCGAAGGTAACGGTACGGCGGATGCGGGAGACCGAGTCTCCGCAGTTGATTGTTTTCTATTTTGCTTTCTTTGCGGCTATTTTATCTGCAATACCTGCTTGGTTGAGTGGCGCGGGTCTGACACTGATACAGTTCGCTTGGTTGGTACTGCTAGCGGCTACCTCCACGATAGCTCAGCTTCTGCTAAGTAAGGCTTACGGTATGGCGCCCGCTGGGCAACTGGCACCATACACCTATGGATCTGTGGCAATGGCGGCTTTACTTGGCTGGCTGGTGTGGGGCGAAGTACTAGGGCTGAATACTCTGTTGGGGATTTTGCTGATTAGCTGCGCCGGAATTGTGGCAATGATGGGGAAGCGGGACACCCCCACCAAAGTGATCGCCGACCCGAGTCTGTAGTGTTTACTTTAAGCAGAGTTTATTTAGGCGGATCTTATATCAGATAGGAATACTAAGTTAAGAGTATTTGACGGGTGCAATATTGATTAAATTAGGCCTTTCAATCCTGGTATGAGAGTCTTATGCCGCTGTTCCTAT
>JAGPUU010000431.1 GCA_018067325.1 Amphritea sp. | reverse complement strand
TCTGGCTTTCTGCAATAGTTCATCGCAGACGTCGTCTTCACCCTGTTCCTGTGCTGCACGGGCGGCGGCCAGGTAGTTGATCAGTGGCAGATCGGCGTTGTCGGCGGACAGGGTCAGCAGGCGCTGGGCTTTCCACCAGTTGCCTTCAGATAACGCGATTAAACCTTTGAGGGTTTTATTATGGGCGATCCGGCTTTTGCGGCTGCCACTCCAGAGTCTCAGTTTAGCGCCTGACTTGAGTGAGCGGCTGAGCAGGTTTAAGCCCCAGTGGAGGGTAAAGAACAGCACGATGGCCATTACCATAAATACCCAGAGGCTCATTTCAATCGTGGTCTGACCATAGGCAAACAGGGTGTAGCCTGAGTCCTGGATCATCTTCTGGCCGAGCCAGGTGCCGGCAAACATGATGACCAGCAGCAGGATAAATATGCGTTTCATCAGGCAGCCCCCTCTTTCAGCTTACGCATCTGTTTGAGGTGGTTTTTCAGGGTGCCCAGTGAACCGGAGATATCCGGCATCTGCGGTGCAACCTGAACCTGTTCCAGATTCTTAAGTGCTTTTAGTAGGGCCTGGGTATTATTGTGGTTCTGCTCGAAGTAAGTAGCGACCCACTGCTGTGCTTTAGTCAGGCTGTTAAGGTAGCTCTTTGGCTTATGCTGCAGCAGAGAAAGTTGTGCCTGTTCCAGCATCAGGTGCAGATTCTGCTGCAGGTAGTAGCTTTGCTGAGGGGAGAGCAGTGGCTCTACCGGCTCGCTGCGATCCTGAATCACGACCAGCTGATCGAATTTGCTGGCGACGGTAGCCCAGGCCTGCTTCATATCCGCACCCCAGGTGGAGACGAACTCGTCGCTGGTGACTTCGCTAACCAGTTCCGGCAGTTTGTGTTGCTCGGTCAGAGGGACAACCTGAAGTTGATCGACCTGAGCGTTGAGTGCGCCCAGCCGTAGGAAGACACCCTCGGTATCTAACTCGGGCACCGCTTCAAGGGCTGCGATATCGGCGGCAACTGCTTTACGGATCTCGTAGAGGGTGACATCGTCGGTTTCGCTGAGGATCTTATCGGCAGAGCGCAGCAGCTGCAGCGCGCCTTTAGGGGTTTGCTCCATCAGTACGCGTTGATTGGCGAGTCGCAGGAGGTATTCAACCTCAGCCAGTAGCCAGTCTTCACGGGTATTCTTCTGCTCTGCAGTGACCTGCTGGATGCTGCGGGTCAAACGATTTTGCAGTTCAGCGATGTTGCTCTGCTCTTTTGTCGCGTTGCCTTGCAGGGTGGTGAGTTGCTGATTCAGTGCGCTGAGCTGCTGTTTTAGTTGCTGCTGACCGCTTGCCATCGAGCTATTCAGTTTAGTTGCCGCGGCTTGCTGGCGCTGTTCCATGACGGAACTGGCCTGAAGCTGTAGCCAATACAGATAACCAACGCCTAGCAGTGCAATCAACGCCAGTAATAGCGCGATTCTACCGGCCCAACTTGGCTTGTGGGCCGGGTCTTTCTTCACCGGTGGTTCCTTAGGCGGCGCTTTTTTTGGCTTATTAGCGGCTTTTTCTTTTTCGGCGGGCTTCTCTGCCGGCTTTTCAACGGGTTTTTTGGCCATTGTGTCTTCGGTATCGGCGGGGGCGCTCTCCTTTTCGATCAGCTCTCCCTCAATCACTTCGTCTTGTTTGTCTGAAGTGGCTGGATTGTTATTCCCGCTTTTTTTCATGTTCTGTCATCCATATCGATAGTCGATAAAACTGTTTCTGCCATTGCCTGATTGTCTGGTCCGCTGGCGGTAATAACTCGAGTATAGCCTAACTCGGCTGCGATTCGTGCCACTCGCGCGCTGGGTACAACCAATGTTGTATGCAGAAACTGCTTAAAATTGTGCTCTGTAATCAGCTGCGTCAGATTGTTGAGCGCTTCTCCGCTGGTAATTAACACCGCGGAAAGTGGTTCGGCTCTAGTGCTAGCGCTGTTGTTGCTTGTATTACTGATAATACTGCTGATCTGTGCAGAGGTATAGTGGGGCGCGGTACGTCGGTAAAGGTCGGCGTAATCGACTCTGGCACCGCGTTGGCTAAGTTGCTCAGCGAGGGTTTTACGCCCGCCCACGCCGCGCATGATAAGAATTCTATCAGTCGTAATCTGCTGCAGTTGAGGCAGTGCGAGTAGCGCTTCAGAATCGTAGCCATCCGGAGACTGAGTGGCGGTGATGCCAAGGCTGTCCAGTTGAGCCGCGGTTTGGCGGCCAATCGCCAGCCATTCGACGCCGACCGGTAGTTGCGGCCAGTACTGATCAATCAGATCTATGCCGTAGGTGACAGCGTTGCCGCTGATGAAAATGACCTTGTGATAAAGGTCGAGATCCATCACCCGACTTTTTAACAGGTTAAAGCCCTCATCAGAGGCCTCTACCGGCTTAATCTCCAGTAGTGGCAATAACACCGGCTCGGCACCGAGGCTTTCCAGTAATGCCGCTTGCCCGGCGGCCTGATGAGAGGGCCGGGTGACCAGTATCCGCGGTTTAGGCATTCTGCTGATAAACTGCCGCCAATATTTTTGCAGCGCCTGCATCCAGCAGACGTTCCGCCAGCTCGATACCCATCGCTTCAGCATTATCCGGGCTGTTGCGTAGCTCACCCCGCAGAATCTCGGTGCCATCGGTGCTGGCAACCAGTCCGCGGAGGTAGAGTTCATCGCCGGCATCATTGAGGGTGGCGAAGCAGGCGATAGGCACCTGACAGCCGCCTTCTAACCGGCGATTCATGGCACGTTCTGCAACCACCCGGTAAGCGGTTTGCGGATCGTGTAACGGTTTCAGCAATTCAAGTGTAGTTTCGTCATCCAGGCGGCATTCGATACCTACAGCGCCCTGTCCACCGGCGGGCAGACTCTCTTCTGGGGTCATCTCGCTGGCGATTCGGTCAGCCATTTTAAGGCGTACCAGGCCTGCGGTAGCGAGAATGATGGCGTCGTACTGACCTTCATCCAGCTTGCGCAGTCGGGTATTGACGTTACCGCGCAGGGTCTTGACCTGTAGATCGGGGCGTTTTGCGCGTATCTGAGCTTCTCGACGCAGAGATGAGGTGCCGACGACCGCGCCCTGGGGCAGTTCATCCAACGTTTTATAGTTGTTTGAGACAAAGGCATCGGTGGGCTTTTCCCGTGGGCAGATAACCGCCAGTCCCAGGCCCTCCGGGAAATCCATCGGCACATCTTTCATTGAGTGCACGGCGATATCCGCTTCGTTTGCCAGCATGGCTACTTCTAGCTCTTTTACAAAAAGGCCCTTGCCGCCAATTTTCGAGAGTGGGGAGTCCAGCAATACGTCGCCTTTGGTGGTCATGCCCAACAGTTCGACTTTTATGCCTGGATGAAACTTTTCTAACTCAGCTTTAACATACTCGGCCTGCCAGAGGGCGAGAGGGCTTTGACGGGTGGCAATACGGACTACTTTATCGGTCATACAGGATCCTGGAGGGCGGTTGCCCGGTCAACTATGCAAAATAATTATCGATTTTAGCAGATAAGTAGGCTGGGAACAGCTGATCGGACATGCGGTAGGGGGGTGGGTTGCTGTATAATGCCCGGCATTGATTCAGGACAAGATCCGGCAGCAAAATGCCCGGATGCAAGATTTGAGGTTTCAGCATGAGTGAAGAACAAACCAACCAGCAATGGGGCGGCCGTTTTAATGAGCCCACAGATGCCTTCGTTGCTCGTTTTACCGCATCAGTACAATTTGATCAGCGGATGTATAAGCAGGACATCGAGGGCTCGGTTGCTCATGCGAAGATGCTGACTAAAATTGGCGTTCTGACTGAGTCTGAGTGTAGCGATATTTTGCAGGGACTGAGTGAAATTCAGTCTGATATCGAAAGTGGTAACTTTGAATGGTCGATTGCGCTGGAAGATGTTCATATGAATATCGAGGCGGCACTGACCAAAAAAATCGGTGTCACCGGTAAAAAGCTGCATACCGGCCGTTCACGGAATGATCAGGTAGCAACCGATATCCGTCTCTATGTGCGCGAAGAGATCGACCATGTTTTGGCCGAGATTACGCGTCTGCAACAGGGCATTATGGGCCTTGCCCGTCTTGAAGCTGATACCGTGATGCCGGGCTTTACTCACCTGCAAACGGCACAGCCGGTTACTTTTGGTCATCACCTGATGGCCTGGTTTGAGATGCTGAGCCGGGATTACGAGCGTTTTGTTGATTGTCGCAAGCGGGTTAATATTCTGCCTTTAGGCGCTGCGGCTCTGGCTGGGACGACCTACCCGATTGACCGCCATATGACCACCGAACTGCTGGGCTTTACGGCACCGACCGAAAACTCACTGGACTCTGTCTCCGACCGGGATTTCGCCATTGAGTTTTGTGCGGCTTCCAGCATTATGATGATGCATATGACCCGTTACTCTGAAGAGTTGGTGATGTGGGCTTCAGCGCAGTTTAACTTTATCAACCTGCCAGACCGTTTCTGTACCGGCTCTTCTATTATGCCGCAGAAGAAAAACCCGGATGTACCTGAGCTGGTGCGAGGCAAAAGTGGCCGGGTCTATGGCCATCTGATGTCACTGCTGACGCTGATGAAGTCTCAGCCGCTGGCTTACAACAAAGACAACCAGGAAGATAAAGAGCCGTTGTTTGATGCGATCGACACGATAAAAGGTTGCCTGCGGGCGTTTGCCGATATGGTGCCGGCTATTGAAGCTAAGCGTGAGAATATGCGTGAAGCTGCTCTGCGCGGTTTCTCAACGGCAACCGATCTGGCTGACTATGTGGTACGCAAAGGGATTCCATTCCGTGATGCCCATGAGATCGTGGGTAAAGCGGTTGCTTATGGCATCGAGCAGGGTAAAGACCTGGGTGAGATGACATTAGAAGAGTTGCAACAATTCTCCGATCAGATCACCGGTGATGTATTTGATGTACTGACGCTGGATGGTTCCGTCAGTGCCCGTGATCATATCGGTGGTACTGCTCCGAATCAGGTGCGTAAAGCTTGTGACCGTGCTGAGCAGATGCTGTTACAGCGCGGCTAACGCTCTAAATATTTTATTGAAACCCGCCTGGGATTACCCAGGCGGGTTTTTTTTGTAATTTTATTACCCAAGTTGAGGGGCGAGGCTGAGACCTTAGTTGAATAACGGAGTAACTTGGTCGGGTAAAGGGCGAAGACCCAAAGCGATAACCTAGTAGCAAGTTTTTGATTAGAAACGGACTTTTGGAGTACTGATGAGACTGAATATCACCCATAAAATGATTGTTGGTTTCGCCCTGATGGTGGTTTTCATCATCGTAGTGGGTGCGGGCGGCTTTAGTGTCATCCAACTGATTTCTCAAAAATTTGAGAATGTTACCCAGAATGTTGTGCCTTCGTTGACCGATGGCTTACGGCAGTTAGTCCGATTGGAGGACGCTAATCAGGAGCTGTTTGCTGCTTTGTCACAACGACAGGTTAGAGAGCTGAACCTGCAACGTAAGTCCTTTGATCAGCAGCTTAAACAGTTCAAGACGGATCAGCAGCTATTAGCGAAACGGGTCTCTGATAATCCGGTTCTGATGACCTCCTTGAATAAAATTAGCTCGTTAGTCGATCAGTATTTTTCTCAGGCAGATGCGGTGCTGACGGAACGGAAAAATATACTCGACAATGAACGGTATATTATTGATGCGGATATTAAAGTTCGGAAGTTGGATAACACACTCTCAGGCGCGTTGAGTAAATTGCAGGTTGATCATGCCGGTACACCTGTTGTAAAGGCGGGTAAGAAGTTAGCTAAAACGCTGGGTATCTTCCGTTCTCGTCTGATGAATTTCAGTCGTACTAAAAGCCTCTCCCGATTGGAGAAACTTCTGAAAACCAAGCAGGGAGATATTCGCAAAGGGTATGAGGATATTATTCGATTAGGAGGTTCGTTCCGTATCTATGAGGATGATATCAATGCTATTGAACAGCAGTTTTACGGAGATGAAGGGCTGATAGCTCATCTGCGTGCGATGAGTACAGCTGAGAGCGCTCAGGCTTTGCGTCTGCAGCAGACTTACAAGTTGATTGCTGAGACTCGTTCTGCGGTCGAAAGTTTTGTTGATGAGAATAATCAGATTCTTAATCAGGCACAGGAGCAGGCCCGTGAGGAAGTGTCTCTCGGCCGCTGGTTGATTATCGGGTTGTCGATAGGTGCCGTAATTTTTGCTTTGCTCGTTGCTGCCTTGTTGGTACAAACCATTCGGATGCCGCTGGCGCATATTCATCAACGTTTAAGTGCGGTCCGTCAGGGTGATCTTAATGTGACCTTTGAAGTAAGTCGGCAGGATGAGTTTGGTGATCTGAGTACCTATCTGAATGAAGTAGTGAGTGGCCTTAAAGATATTCTCCAGCAGGTTGCAGAAGGTGCCGAGCGGTTGTCAAATGTTGCCAATAAAAATGCGGCCATTAGTGAGCAGACTACCCTGTCGATGAATATGCAGAGTATGCAATTGGAGCAGACGTCTTCGGCCGCAGTAGAAATGGAGCACAGCGTGGCTGAAGTGGCCGGGCATAGTAAAACCACCCTGAACGCCGTACATGAATTTGAGTCGTTGAGTTCCGATGTTAGTCAGCAAATGCTGGAAACGGTCACCAGCATTGAAACCCAGGCGCAGGGGATTGATCAGGCGATGGGGGTAAGTCAGGAGATGTCGGCGTTTGGCAAGCAGATCGTTATGATACTGACAACGATTCAGGATATCGCTGATAAAACCAACCTGTTGGCTCTTAATGCCGCAATAGAAGCTGCCCGTGCCGGTGAGCAGGGACGGGGTTTTGCCGTGGTTGCCGACGAGGTGAGGGCGCTTGCCGGGCGTACCCGGGATTCGGTGCAGGATATTCAGAATATGGTGGGAAATATGCAGAATGCTATTACTCGGGTATCGGAGGTCATGGATCAGAGTTATCAGCAAACCCAGAACTGCGTTGAGCAGGCGGGACGCTCTCAGGAGGTTTTGAGTGCGATGAATGATGCGGTAGCCCATATTCGGGATCTGAATACATTTATCGAAACGGCTGCCAGTGAACAGACTGACGCCGTCGCTGAGGTGAGCCAGACGTTAGTGTCTATTAGCACCGCTGCTGCTGAAACATCGAAGGGGGCAGAGAGCGCTGCGTCCAGTAGCCATGAGTTACTTGAAGTGTCCCGTCGGCAACAGGAGTTGCTCTCAAAGTTCTCAACCAGTTAAAACAAGAGAACATTCAGAAATAAAAAAACCCGCATATTGCGGGTTTTCTTTTGTACTTGTTCTTTTCAACCCTCAATCAATTAAGGGTGATATCAACCATCAGATCACTGGCAATATCTTCCAGGGATTGTTGTAGGTCATCCAGATCGACATTGGCTGGCACGGTAAGGTCCGCTTCAGCTTTGAACAACTCTTCTGCTGACATTGATCCGCTGACCAGTTCAGTTGATAGTCGCTCTACATTGATGTTGAAACGATTCAGTGCATGGGAAATGTCCCGGACGATACCTGGCTTATCGTGGCCGATTAATTCCAGAGAGATGCTGCTGCCTAAAGGCTCGTCGGCCAGCTCCTGGCTACGTTCAACCACAACCTTAAGACCTTGAGATTCGAGTGCCTGCAGGGCGTCCTGTAATGCTTCAGTTTTGTTTGTCGGTACTGATACAATCAGTATGCCGATAAATTTACCCGCCAGGCGTGACATGCTGCTTTCCAGCCAGTTACCGCCGTGGCTAACGATTGTTTGGGACAGTTGCTCAACCAGACCGGGCTTATCCGGGGCGATCACTGTAAGTACGAGAGATGTCATTATTGCCTGCTCCTGTATAGAATATCCGTGCTGGTATCACTGTCCCCGTTGATACCAGCTCTATTGCCGCTTTCACAGCCTAATTTGGATTATACACACAGATGAACGAGATTCTCACGGCATTATGGCCTGTTTTTGCCCTGCTCTGTGTTGGGTATGCAATTCGGCGTGTCGGTTTTCCCGGAGAAGGGTTCTGGGAACCGGCTGAAAAGCTAATCTATTATCTGCTTTTTCCTGCATTACTTATTTATAAGCTAAGTCTGGCTGATGTCGGTGCGGTACCAGTTGCAGAGGTTGCGTTGGCGATTGTGCTGCTGTTGGCGGCAGGCACTTTTGTGCTGGTTGGAATTCAGGTGGTGAAACCCCTGGAAAACAGCAGTTTTACCTCGGTCTATCAGGGAGGGGTGCGCTTTAATACTTATGTTGGTCTGGCGGCCAGTGCTGCATTATACGGTGATGATGGGCTGGCGGTTGCTGCGGTTATTATTGCCGTTATGGTACCTCTGATAAATCTGCTTTGTGTATCGATATTTAGTTTTTATACCCGTAAAGATGCAGGGCTTTTGAGCGCGATGGCTGCTTTAGTCAAAAATCCGCTGATTATCGCCTGTGTAGTGGGGATCTTTCTCAATATATCGGGTCTGGGTCTTCCCTGGATGTTGGCGTCGGTTGCCGGATTACTCAGTGGTGTTGCCTTGCCTCTGGGTTTGTTGGCGGTGGGTGCCGGGCTTAATCTCACGGCGTTGCGAAAAGCGGGCGCCTCTGTGGTCTACAGTAGCGCAGTAAAGCTGCTGTTGTTTCCCTGTCTGATGCTGGTGATTTGCGGGTTATTTGTTGAATCAATGCTGGTTGCTCAAGTGCTATTGATGTTTAGCGCGTTGCCAACGGCTTCTTCTGCTTATGTGCTGGCACGGCAACTGGGAGGTGATGCTCCACTGATGGCGGCAATCATTACTGGCCAGACATTAATCTCAATGGCGACGATGCCGCTTGTTTTAACGTTATTTCCTGCTTTTTTGTAATTATTTTACAATTAATGGAACTTTTAACCGAAAAACAGGGTCTTTTGTTAAAGTTTTAACGTATTTGTCGATAAAGTGCTTATAAGTAGCGGAAAATACTTGCAAAATTTTTGAGTTATGGAAAACTGGGCGCCGTTTTTGTCAACCTAACTAACCGTAGTATTTGAGCAGAGAAAATGAAAAAAGGGCCGGATCTTGTTGTTGTTCTGATCGCCGTGTTTGTACTGGGTACTGTATTTACCGGTGTAAGTAATGCAGATATTGAGTTTGTGTCTCTTGTTGGACAGGTCTTTAAGGGATAATTGTCTAATCGATAGGGTTTAGTTACTGAATAGCGCGGTAGAAACGCGTTTCGGTTGCAATACCTTCGAGTGGGATATCCCAACTCTCTGTTTTTAACCGCTCTACTTTCTGTAGATCATGTGCTAATCCGATCAGGCTGGTTCCGCCACTCTTACGCCACCCCTGTTTAAATGCAAAAGTCCGGTCATAGTAGCCTCCCCCCATTCCAAGTCGTCCACCTTCTTCATCAAAAGCAACCAACGGCAGCAGAACCAGGTCCAGAGCCCAGGCCGGACGACGAGGTGCTTTGATTAATGAGGGCTCTTTAATACCATAAATATTGTTAATTAGAACGGTATCTTTGTTGTACGGAATAAACCAGAGACGGTTATGACGGACAGGGTGAAGCACTGGGAGATAACACTGTTTGCCCAATTTTCGACAGTAATCGATGACCTCTTCAGGACTGATTTCGCCGTCACTGGGTAAGTACAGAGCAATATTCTGGCTGCGCCGGAACTGAGTGAGTCGCCTTAGGGTCGAGAGTAAGCCTTTTGCGTGCTGTCGCTGCTGCGCCGGTTTAATGGATCGGCGGGCTTTGCGCATCTGTCGGCGAAGACTTTTTTTAAAATCAATGGCTTGGGTCATAAGAGGGATATATAAGAAAAGATAAAAGACTCCCCAAAGTTACGGCGCTGGTATCGGCCCTGAACCCGAAGGTTCAAGGTGGTAGCCTCCGGAAAAAATTAGGCTTTCCGTCTGGCGGACATGCACATCATTTAACCTGGAAACTTCCAAAAGTGTGATTATCGGCTCAAGGGACTAACCAGACTACCAATAACCTCAGGGAGCTGTTGCCATTATACTGCTCAAAAATCGAAAGTCAGCCTTGAATTTAAACTTAACTGTGCTAATTGAAAAATAGGCTGCTTTAATTAAACCATTGAAAATGAATGGTTATTAATTTTGATGAAAAATATTCACACCGGGACGAAGTTTTCCGCATTTATTTGGAGTGACTGCGCGAATAAACCCTGTTAACTGGCGGCTGTTTTTGAATTGGGTAGAGCCGCTTCGATCAGTTGACTCAGTTGCCCCAGACGATTGCTGATAGTCTGTTGTTCCGATGTCTGATTGTTATGCAGCTCATAAGCGATATTCAGCGCGGCCATCACGGCAACTTTCTCGGTGCCTATTATCCGACCGCTGGCTTTGATCTCTTGCATTTTCTGGTCGAGGTAAGCGGCTGCTTTGAGTAGCTCGGGTTCCGCTTCAGCGGGGCAGGCGACCATATACTCTTTACCCATCAGAGACACTGAAATATTGCGGGGGGAGTTACTCATGCCTGTTGCTCCAGTGTTTTAAGGCGGCTGATCATCGCTTCAATTTTTTGATCTGTTTTACCCGTCACCTGCAGGCGTTGGTTACGTTCTTCACGTAGCTCGGCAATTTGCCGATGCAGATCCTGGTTTGCCTGCTTAAGTTGCTGGCAGTGCAGGATTAGCTCATTGATCTGTTGTTCCAGTGTTTCTAAAGCGTGCTCAGACATAGCATTCAGGCCTAGTTATCAGAGTCAGTATAATAAGCGGAAAATGGCTGGTAATCGAGCGCTGTTTCGTGGTGCAGCTCTGGTTGAAGTGCTAGGATATGAATCCATAAAAGTTAAGCCTATATAGAGTAGCTCCGTCATGTCTGAAACCCAGTCCCCAGAAGACTTTATCCCTGAGTATTATGAGATCTGCGATATGTTGATTGCAGAAGATAGTATGACCAGCAGTGCTGCAGAGTTGCATGGCCTGCTGTGCGGTTATCTGTCTGCAGGCGCCCGGTTCGGTCATGAAGCCTGGTTGAAACTGGCCGCTGAACTAACCGATATCACTGATTATCGCCATGAGTCTTCTAAGCTGGCACTGACTGATCTCTACGATGGGGCTCTGGCTCAGCTAGAGCAGGTAGATTTTGGTTTTCAGCTGATGTTACCCGATGATGATCTGGCCCTTTCAGAGCGTGCCGAGGCGATGGGTAGTTGGTGTCAGGGTTTCCTGACCGGATTTGGTTTACAAGGCGGGCATACCACTGAATCCTTGACCGATGACTTGAAAGAAGCATTGGGTGATATGGAACAGATTGCTCAAATTGAGCTGGCGCCTGAGGCTGGCGAGGATAGTGAGTCTGATTTGATGGAGCTTCAGGAGTATATTCGGGTGTCATCGATGATGATTTTCACTGAGTTTAATCCACAGCCGCCGCAGCAAGATGCTGCGCCGGATGCGACTTTACACTGAGCAGGGAGTAACTGCGGATATGCGAATCAGTCAGTCTAGTTTTGCCGCCCGTCGCCAGCAGCTGATGGACCAGATGAGCCCCGGAAGTGTGGCCGTTATTCCTTCTGCGAAAGAGGTGGCCCGAAACCGGGACGTAGAGTATCCGTTCCGTCAGGATAGCGATTTCTATTATCTCACTGGTTTTAATGAGCCAGATGCCCTGTTAATACTGATTCCTGGCCGTAATGAAGGGCAGGTGGTGATGTTTTGCCGGGCTCGTGACCCGGAGATGGAGATCTGGAACGGCTATCGTGCCGGGCCTGAAGGCGTCTGTAATCAGCACGGCGTGGATCAGGCTTACGGCTGCGCTGAAATTGATGAGCGAGTGCCGCAGCTATTGCAGGGTTCTGAACGTCTCTATTATTCGATTGGTACAGATGAGACGCTGGACGGTCAGGTGCGTGACTGGCTTAACAGTATCCGCAAGCAAGCCCGTATGGGGGCCGTCGCACCAGGCGAAATTGTGATGCTCGACCATCTGCTGCACGAGATGCGTTTATTTAAGGCGGATGATGAAGTTGAGATGATGCGCGAAGCGGGTCGAATCTCCGCGGAGGCTCACGTTCGGGCGATGCAGCAGTGTAAGCCTGGCTTAACTGAGTACCAGTTAGAAGCGGAAATTACCCATCATTTTGCTGTGAATGGCTGTCGCCAGCCGGCCTATTCCTCAAGTGTGGGTGGTGGTGATAACGCTTGCGTTTTGCACTACACCGAGAATTGGGATGTGCTGAAAGATGGCGATCTGGTGCTGATCGATGCGGGTTGTGAACTTGAGTATTATGCCGGTGATATTACCCGGACTTTTCCTGTATCAGGAAAATTCAGTACAGAACAGAAAGCAATTTATGAGCTAGTGTTACACGTGCAGCAGGCCTGTATCGATGCGATTCGTCCAGGGGTTCCCTGGATAAGAATTCATAACATATCGGTCGAGGTCTTAACCCAGGGACTGGTGGATCTGGGACTGCTGAAAGGTGACATTGAAGGGCTGATCGACACCGGCGCTTACAAAGCATTCTATATGCACCGTATCGGTCACTGGCTGGGTATGGATGTGCATGATGTGGGTGATTATAAGGTCGATGGTGATTGGCGACCTCTGCAAGCGGGGATGGTTATGACCGTGGAACCGGGGATCTATATCTCGCCGCAGAATGAACTGGTTGAAGAGAAGTGGCGTGGCATAGGTGTTCGTATTGAGGATGATATGCTGGTCACAGAAGAGGGTTGTGAAAACTTCAGCGCAGGTGTTCCGAAAACTGTGGCTGAGATTGAAGCCCTAATGGCGCGCTGAGTTGTTATAAATATGAAATCGCTGATTGTATGAAAGCTACTATAAAACCCCATTACGACATCCTGATCATTGGTGGCGGCATGGTAGGCGCCAGTCTCGCGGCTGCGCTGATTCCTGCCGGCAAACGATTGGGTTTATCCATCGCTGTGGTTGAAGCTTTTCCTATGCCCGATAAAGGGAGCTTGGAATACCAGCCCAGTTACGATGCCCGGGCGACCGCCCTGGCTTACGGTAGCCGACTGATCTACGAACAGATAGGGATCTGGGATCAGCTGCGCGAGCACTTGTGTCCTATTACCGATATTCATGTGTCAGACAAAGGGCGGTTTGGCGCTGCACGACTAAATGCGGCAGATGAGCAGGTAGCAGCGTTGGGCTATGTGGTCGAAAACCATTGGCTGGGGCAGGTACTGTTGAGTCGTTTGGCGCAGGACGATGCCAGTTTCATAGACTTTATCTGTCCGGCAGAGGTCAGTGGTGTGAGTTATCAGCAAGAACGGATGGCCGTCTCGCTGACCGCTCAGGGTGACGAACATCAGTTGACGGCTGAGCTGGTGGTGATGGCCGATGGTGGTCGATCAGATCTGCGCGAGCAGCTGGGTATCGGCTATCAGCAGCAGAACTATCAACAGCACGCGGTGGTGACTAATATTAGTCCTGAAGCTAGCCACAACAATGTCGCCTATGAACGTTTCACCGATACCGGTCCGATGGCGTTATTACCCTTAGAAGCGCTGGCTGTTGGTGACGATGAAAGGCAGGCGGGTGTTAGTCATCGTATGGGGTTGGTCTGGACGGTGCCTGATGAACAGATTGATGAGATTATGCAGCTCTCGGATGAGCAGTTTATCGCCCGAATACATGAGCGTTTTGGCTATCGTGCAGGTCAGTTTGTTCAGGTCGGAGAGCGGTTTAATTACCCCTTGAAGCTCAGTGTTGCCGATGAGCAGGTCCGAAGGGGGTTGGTGGTGTTGGGCAATGCTGCCCATGCGTTGCACCCGATTGCCGGACAGGGTTACAACCTCGCACTACGGGGCGTGGTTGCACTGGCTGCCGAGTTGATTCAGGCGCGGGAAGCGGGTGTTAATCTGGGTGATATCGATCATCTCGGCCGATTTGCCGAACAGGTTCGCAATGATCAACAGAAGACGATCGGCTTCAGTGATAAAACCATGAGGCTGTTTTCTAACAACAATCCATTGCTGGCACTGGGACGCAGTGCCGGATTACAGTTGCTGGATGTCTGTCCATTGGCTAAAACCGTTTTTGCCCGTAGCGCGATGGGGCTGGATCAGCCTACGCCGGATCTGCGCTGATGTTCGTTCTGCTCCTATGTCTGCATAGAGGAATCAAATGAGTCAACCGATCGAGACAGACCTGGTCATTGTCGGAGCCGGTATGGTCGGGCTGACGCTGGCTGCACTGCTGGCGGAGAGTGGCCTGAAAATCAGAATACTCGAAAGCCGGAATGTCGATCCGCAGCAGGCTTTGGCCTGGGAGCTTTCCCAGCGCGCAACGGGTTATGATTCCCGCGTGAGTGCCCTAACGGTGGCGTCACAACAGGTGCTGAGGGTTGCTGGTGTCTGGGATCAGATCCAACAGATGCGCCTGATGCCCTATCGGGCGATGGATGTGTGGGATGGTGAAGGTACCGGCCAGATTCGTTTTGACTGCACCGAGCTACACGAGCCCTGTCTGGGCCATATTGTTGAAAATCGGGTGACTCAGTCTGCCCTGTCCCAACAGGTCGCGGGCCAGAAAAATGTTGAATTTAGCACGGGCGTAGAGATTACTGAGCTCTCAGAGGCAGACGCTGAGAGCCGGCGCCTGCTGACGCTGAACAATGGTGAACAGCTCCAGGTGCGTTGTGTCGTTGCCGCCGATGGTGCGCTGTCGAATACCCGTCGTTTAGCGGGTATTGGCATGTGGGAGTGGGATTATGGTCACCATGCCATAGTGACAACAATAACCACTGAACAATCTAATAAAGCCACCTGTTGGCAGCGCTTTACCGATGATGGACCGCTGGCGTTTCTGCCGTTACCCGAAGACAATCTGAGCTCTATTGTCTGGTCAACCTCTCCGGATCACGCTAAGGCGTTGATGGGCCTGGATGATGCCGCTTTCTGTCAGGCCGTTGAGCAGGCGTTTGAGTCTCGTTTAGGCAAGGTACTGCATACGGATCAGCGTTTTGTCTTTCCATTGCGTCAGCGACATGCCAGGCAATATGTAAAGCCGGGTTTTGCCGCGATTGGTGATGCAGCTCATACCATTCACCCTTTAGCTGGACAGGGCGTTAATCTGGGGTTGATGGATGCGGCGGCCTTAGCTGAAACGCTATTGGATGGTCTTGAAAAAGGAGTGCAGTGGAACGCCGAGTTTCATCTGCGCCGTTTTCAGCGAGCGCGCCAGAGTGAAAACCTGCAGATGGCAGCGACAATGGAAGGCTTTAAACAATTATTTAATTCCACAGAACCGCTGGCAAGATTGCTGCGTAATAGCGGTATGAGTCTGATGAATAGTTTGTCGCCGGTTAAAAATCATCTGGTTCAACAGGCGATGGGGTTGAGTGGGAATGTTCCACGATTGGCGCGTCGACCGATCAGAGATTAGCCTGAACCATCGATCTGTTCTTTAGACAGAACCTCACGGGGTTAGAACTAATGTCGCAGGGGAAAAGCTGGGCAAAATTTGCACTGACCGGTGAATCTATATACATTATCTGCCCTTTTCAGTTGAAGCCTAAAGGCGCAGTACTGAGAATAATAATTAACAGTGCCAGTACAGAGTGATCGAAGATTGCTCAGGATAAAAGAGTTGCAGAGTATGGGACAGAAAACCGCACTATACGAAAAGCACCAGCAGATGAATGCCAAGCTGGTTGGTTTTGGCGGCTGGGAAATGCCTATTAATTACGGATCACAGGTCGAAGAGCATCACAAAGTACGTACCGATGCCGGTATGTTTGATGTATCTCATATGACGGTGGTTGATGTAACCGGAGCTGACAGTAAAGAGTACCTGCGGTACCTGTTGGCGAATGATGTTGTCCAGTTGCAGCAGCAGGGCAAAGCGCTCTATAGCGGGATGCTGAATGAGATGGGTGGGGTTGTTGATGACCTGATCGTATACCTGATGACCGATCCCGATGTTGCCGGTGAGTGGTTTCGCGTAGTCGTTAATTGTGCGACCCGTGAGAAAGACCTTCGCTGGATGGCAGATCACACGGCGAAGTTTGACGGTGTTGCTCTGACCGAGCGCCCTGAGCTGTCTATGGTGGCGATTCAAGGGCCGAATGCACTGGCAAAAGTCGAGTCCATACTGAGTGAATCCCGGGTCAAACTGATTGATGGTTTGAAACCCTTTCAGGGGGTTGAGTCTGAAGGCTGGTTTTTTGCCAGAACAGGCTATACTGGCGAAGACGGGCTTGAGGTGATGGTGCCGGAAGAGTATGTTGCAGACTTCTGGCAGGCACTTTTTGATGCGGATGTAACTCCCTGTGGTCTGGGTGCACGGGATACGTTGCGTCTGGAGGCTGGCATGAACCTTTACGGTTTGGATATGGACGAGAAAGTCTCGCCACTGGCTGCTAATATGGGCTGGACTGTCGCATGGGAACCAGCGGATCGTGACTTTATTGGCCGTAGTGCGCTGGAAAAACAGCGCGCAGCTGGCGTGCAAGAGAAGATGGTCGGTTTGGTGCTGGAAAATCGTGGTGTACTGCGTAGTCACCAGAAAGTTGTTATAAATGGCGAGGAAGCGGGTGAAATTACCAGTGGTACTTTCTCTCCAACATTGGGCTGTTCTATAGCGATGGCCCGTGTATCAGCCGATGTTGCTGATACATGTCATGTAGATATGCGTGGCAAACTGGTAGAAGTAAAAGTGGTTAAGCCGTCATTCGTACGTAATGGCGAGAAAGTGTTTTCATAAACTCTCACTGTAGGAAAGAGAATAATGAGCGATATCCCAAGTGATCTGAAGTATGTTGCCAGCCATGAATGGATCCGTGATGAAGGTGATGGCGTAGTTGCTATAGGTGTTACCGATCATGCCCAGGATCTTCTGGGCGATGTAGTGTTTGTTGAGCTTCCAGATGTGGGTGCCGACTTCGCTGTAGGTGATGACATTGGTGTGGTTGAATCTGTAAAAGCAGCTTCTGACATATACGCGCCATTGAGCGGCCAGATCGTTGCAGTCAACGAAGAGCTGGAAGATTCCCCTGAGTTGGTAAACAGTGATCCATATGGTGATGGCTGGTTTATTAAGATTCGTCTGTCAGAGGCCTCTGAAACGGCAGGCCTGCTGGATGCTGATGGCTATGCTGAGTTGTGCGAAGCCGAAAGCTGATAACGACGTCTTGGCCACTAAGCCCTGCCACTGGCGGGGCTTTCTGTTTTCTGGACTCTCGCTATACTGTGCTAAGTCCGATTAAAAAAATGTAACCTTGAAGGTAACTTTCTTTGCAACAATTACGTTTGAATCCCGGTGCTGATAAGCGTCTTCGTGGTGGCCATGTCTGGATCTACAGTAACGAAGTCAATATTAAACTGACCCCGCTGAAGCAGTTTACGCCCGGTGAACAGGTAGTGGTTGAGAGCTCCAGTGGTAAGCCGGTAGGGCTGGCCTATGTGAACCCTAATACACTGATCTGTGGGCGTCTTTTCAGTCGCGACGTAAAGATTCCGTTGGATCGCTCCCTGATTGTCCATCGACTGAATATCGCCCTGTCGCTGCGTGAAGCTTGTTTTGATAAGCCTTGCTACCGATTGATTTTTGGCGACAGCGATGGTCTGTCCGGGCTAGTGATCGATCGGTTCTTTGATATCTTTGTGGTACAGATCTCTACCGCAGGGATGGAGTTGTTCAAAGAGGATATCGTTGCGGCGCTGGAGAAAGTCTTTAAGCCACAAGGCATCTTATTCCGCAATGATGGCAAAATGCGTCAGACCGAAGGGTTGGAAAGCTACTCTGAAGTCGCCTTTGGTGAAGTGCCTGAACTGGTACCGTTCGAAGAGAACGGCGTGCCGTTCCTGGCGCCGGTACATACGGGACAGAAAACCGGCTGGTTCTATGATCATCGGGACAACCGGGCCCGGATGCAGCAGCATGTGAAGGGTAAGCGGGTACTGGATCTGTTTAGCTATATCGGTGGCTGGGGTGTGCAGGCGCTGGCGGCGGGAGCTGAGCATGTAACCTGTCTTGATGCCTCCGAGTTTGCCTTGAATGTGGCGGATCAGAATGCCGCCCTGAATGGTGGCGCAGAGCGCTTTACAACGATCAAGGGCGATGCGTTTGAAGGCTGTAAAATGCTCTTGGAAGAGGCTGAAAAGTTTGATGTGGTGATTCTTGATCCGCCCGGCTTTATTCAACGGCGTAAGGATATCCGCAATGGCGAGCAAGCCTATAAGCGGATTAATCAACTGGCGATGCGGTTGGTGGCAAAGAACGGCATATTGATCTCTGCGTCTTGCTCAATGCATCTGCAGCGGGAGCGGCTGGTGGATATTATCCGCTCAGAAAGTCGCACGGTCGAACGTCAGGCGCAGATCTTTGATCAGGGTCACCAGGGTGCAGATCACCCGATCCATCCGGCGATTGTGGAAACCGATTATCTTAAGTCATACTTTGTTCGGCTGTTGCCGACCGCATAAGTAGAGCCGATAAGGGGGAATAATGGACTGTAAATTGCTCGGTGGTAGTGATCTGAATGTCAGTCGTCTCTGTCTGGGAACGATGACCTTTGGGCAGCAGAATAGTGAAGCTGAAGCTCATGAGCAGCTGGATTATGCGGTGGCTCAAGGGATTAACTTTATTGATACGGCGGAGATGTATCCCGTTCCTCCGATGGCTGAAACTCAGGGGCGTACGGAGCAGTATATCGGTAGTTGGCTCAAGGCCCGGGGTAACCGGGGTCAGCTGATTATTGCCACTAAAGTGGCCGGTCCCGCAGAGATGGCTCAACATATCCGGCCGGACGTGCGTCTTAATAAGGCTAATATCAGAGCAGCGATCACCACTAGTCTGCAGCGTTTACAGACAGATTATATCGACCTCTATCAACTGCATTGGCCTGAACGGGCAACTAACTTTTTTGGCCAGTTGAATTATCAACATCAGCCGGAGACGGATGGAACGCCTATTCTGGAAACGCTTGAAGCGCTCAAAGAGTTGGTTGATGAAGGGTTAATTCGTTACGTGGGTCTCTCTAATGAGGTGCCCTGGGGAGTGATGAAGTTTCTCAGTTATGCTGAGGCGTTGGGGCTGCCCCGGGTGGTTTCAGTACAGAATCCTTATAACTTGTTAAACCGTAAGGATGAGGTGGGGCTGACCGAGGTGCTATTGCGCGAAGAGGTCGAACTTTTGGCCTACTCGCCGTTGGCGTTCGGTACGTTGAGCGGTAAATATCTGGATGGCAGTGCGGGGCCGCAGGCACGGATTAATCAGTTTCCCCGGTTCTCGCGTTACTTGACCGAGGCTGGGCTGCAAGCGACCGCTGCGTATGTACAACTGGCGCGGGATCATGGTCTTGATCCGGCTCAGATGGCGCTGGCGTTTGTTAACAGTCGTCCGTTTGTTGGGAGTAATATTATTGGTGCGACCACAATGGAGCAATTGAAGAGTAATATTGGCTCGATCGATCTCAAGCTTTCAGACGAGATGCTGGCAGAGATAGAGGTGATTGGTATTCGATTCTCTAATCCCTGCCCGTAATCGTAGAGCGGCTATAATAAAAATGCGCCTAGGGCGCATTTTTTTGTCTTTGTGATCCCTTAGTGGATAGCTGTCAGGCCACGCGGCACTGTTTTAGTTGCTGATTGAGTGCTGCCATGACTTGCCCACGCTTAACCAAGCCGACCAGAATACCGTTTTCAACTACTGGATAGATCTTTGGTTTATTGGTCGCCATTATCTGGGCCAGTTCCAGTACGGTATTGGACGGTTTCACCGTTAATGGATCCCGTTGCATCATATCCTTCACTAATACGTGGCTATCGCAATGGTAGCTGTCGCCAAGTAGGTAAGGGATACAGTCGTGTTCAGAAAGAAAGCCTGTGAGTCGTTTGTTATTATCCACTACAGGAAGGCCGAGCATATTACTGGTCATCAGGTGATCTACTGCCTGAGGCAGAGACATCTCTTCAGTGAGTGGAGTAAGGTTCCCAGACATGATGTCTTTAATCAGTATCATCGCCTTCGCCTCCTGCTTGTTATTAAAAGTGCTTACTCACAGTCTTGCAGTAAAATAGTGATTTCACCAATTAGAACTGACTATTTTGTTAATAGTCTGAGGTTAATGGGCACAAAAAAACGCCCCATTGATCAGTGTGGAGCGTTGTTGGGAGTGCCTGGTTATCGGCTTTAGCGAAGGCTGATTACCGGCCAGCCATTTTCTCCAGCAGCCTGTTTCAATAACTCATCCGGGTCGACGGCAACTGGATTGGTGACCCGATCCAGAAGTGGTTTGTCATTGATAGAATCACTGTAAAAATAGCTATTCTCTAATGTGTGGTTAGTTTCTGTAAGCCAGCTATTGAGTCGTTCTACTTTTCCCGCCTGGAAACAGGGGGTGCCAGCAACTTTGCCAGTGTAGCGGCCATCAATCAGTTCAGGTTCTGTCGCGAGAGTGTCGTCAACGCCTAATAGCTTGGCTATTGGGCCGGTAACGAAGCGATTGGTAGCGGTGATGATAAGCAGATAATCACCCTGGTCCCGGTGTTTCTGAAGTAGCGTGACCGCTTTTTTTAGCATCATTGGAGCGATTTTTATCTCCATGAATTCCTGGTGAAGCGCAGTTAGTGTTTGCGGCTCGTTATCAGCCAGTGGCTTCAGTGCAAACTCAAGAAACTCATAGATGTCTAGAGTGCCTGCTTGGTACTGCTGGTAAAAATAATCGTTTGACTGACGATAAAACTCGCTATCAACGACCCCTTTTTCGCAAAGAAATTCGCCCCATGCGTGATCACTGTCGCCATTCAGTAGGGTGTTATCCAAATCGAAAATTGCCAGGCTCAATTTAACATCTCCAAGGGTATAAAAAGAGCGCTTAGGATAGAGGCTCACCGCAGAGGTGGCAATTGTTTCTCCGTGCTATTTGCTGAAGTACCTGAAATTATGGAACAATAGCGAAAAGATTTTCTAAGGACTTCACCGTGATAGATTCAGACGGGTTCAGGCCGAATGTCGGTATCATTCTGGCTAACTCGATGGGTCAGGTGCTGTGGGCAAGACGTATTGGCCAGAATGCATGGCAGTTCCCTCAAGGGGGAATTAATGCGTCAGAGTCGCCGGAAGAGGCGATGTATCGGGAACTTAAAGAAGAGATTGGCCTCACACCTGAAGATGTTGAGGTTATCGCTGTGACCCGAGGCTGGTTGCGTTACCGACTGCCCAAACGAATGATTAGGCACCATTCCCATCCTGTATGTGTAGGACAGAAACAAAAGTGGTATCTGCTGCGAATGTTAAGTGACGATAGCGCAGTAGAGATTGATTCAACAGATTCCCCCGAGTTTGATGGCTGGCGTTGGGTAAGCTATTGGTATCCTTTGGGGCAAGTGGTTGCGTTTAAACGGGATGTTTATCGTAAGGCGATGCGTGAACTGTCGCCTAAGCTGACACGGCTGGTCCTGGGTGGCTGGTACATAAAGGAGTAAGCACTGCATGTTGGAGACGCTGCGTAAGATTGTGCAGGAGGTTAACGCCGCACCGGACCTGGAGTCGGTGCTGGATGTTATTGTCCGACGGGTGCAGCGTGCCATTCGCACAGATGTATGTTCTATCTACATGCTTGATCAGGCCCGTGAACGCTATGTGTTGATGGCGACGCAGGGGTTGAATCAAAAATCGGTAGGGCAGGTATCACTCTCGCTGGGTGAAGGTATTGTCGGGATGGTGGCAAAGCGTGCTGAGCCGATTAATCTTGAAAATGCTTCTATTCACAGCGCATTTGCTTATCTAAAAGGCACCGGTGAGAAAAAGTTTCATGCTTTTCTTGGGGTGCCGATCATTCACCACCGAACCCTGTTAGGTGTATTGGTGGTTCAGCAGAAACTGATTCGTAAGTTTGATGAGTCTGAAGAAGCTTTTATGGTGACCATGTCGGCGCAGTTAGCCGGGGTGATCGCCCATGCTGAAGCAACGGGTTCAATTAACCGGATATCTGGTCATAATAAGACCGAGTCAGACCGTAAGTTTGAAGGGGTCTCTGGCTGTGTCGGTGTCGCTATAGGACCTGCGGTAGTGATGACTCCACTGGCGGATCTGGATGGCGTACCTGATCGTCAGATTGATGATATCAAAGCAGAAGTCGCTAAATTCAAGAAAGCCTTGTCTCAGGTTCGTCGGGATATTAAAAAGGTCGGGCGTAGTCTGGCTAAGCGGTTGCGTAGTGAAGAGCGCGAGCTGTTCGATGTGTATATTCGTATGCTCGATGATAACGCACTGGCGGGAGAGGTGATCGCTCGAATCAAGCAGGGTAGCTGGGCTCAGGGCGCCTTGAAAAAAGTCATTGGCGAGCATGTTCATCAGTTCTCATTGATGGATGACCCCTATTTGCGCGAGCGGGCAAGCGATATTCGAGATCTGGGGCGGCGGATGCTGACCTGTTTGCAGGAGTCTGGCCCGGCGCTGTCTGAAATAGTGTTTCCTGAAAATACCATTCTGGTTGCTGACGAATTGACGCCTGCCATGCTGGGTGAGGTGCCTACGGAGAAATTGATAGGTTTACTGTCGGTGAACGGCTCGGGTAACTCCCATGCTGCTATTTTAGCCCGTTCTATGGGTATTCCGACGGTAATGGGGGTCGTTGACCTGCCATATACCCGAATAGAGGGATTAAAAGTAATCCTCGATGGTTACTCCGGTCGGGTTTTTGTTAACCCTTCAGACGATCTGTCCCGGTGCTATCAGGATATTATCCGCGAAGAGAACGAAGTCAACGCTGGGCTTGAGGGGCTGAAAGATCTGCCTGCGGAAACCACCGATGGCTATCGCATGCCGCTCTGGGTTAATACGGGTCTGGTCACTGATGTTGCCCGTTCACTGGAGCGGGGGGCGGAAGGAATCGGTCTCTACCGTACTGAAATTCCTTTTATGATTCGGGATTTTTTCCCCAGTGAGCAGGATCAGACAGATACTTACCGGCAACAGTTAGAAGCTTTTGCGCCTCGCCCTGTAACGATGCGAACTCTGGATATTGGTGGTGACAAGCCGTTGCCATACTTTCCGATTGTAGAAGACAATCCCTTTCTTGGCTGGCGGGGTATTCGGGTAACGCTGGATCACCCGGAGATCTTTATCGTTCAGATTCGCGCCATGCTGAGGGCTGCTGAAGGGTTAGACAATCTGCGCATAATGCTGCCGATGGTAACCAATGTGCAGGAAGTGGATGATTCTAAAAAATTGATCGCTCAGGCGGTGGAAGAGCTGCGAGAAGAGGGCTATTCCATCAATCAGCCGCTTATCGGTGTGATGATTGAAGTACCTGCTGCGGTCTATCAGGTGCGTCGTTTTGCGCGTCGGGTTGACTTCATTTCTGTGGGTTCAAATGACCTGACTCAGTATTTGCTGGCGGTTGATCGAAATAATCCGCGGGTTGCGGGTCTCTATGTGTCATACCATCCGGCAGTTCTGAAAGCGCTGCAGTTTATCGCGCTGGAAGCCCATAAAGAGAATGTGTCGGTAAGTATTTGCGGTGAGATGGCGTCCGATCCCGGAGGGGCTATTCTCTTGATGGCGATGGGCTATGATGTTCTCTCAATGAACGCGACCAATCTGCCGAAAGTGAAATTTGCCCTTCGCGGTATCAGTTTTGAGCAGGCAAGAGAGCTGCTCAGCGAGATTATTGTTATGGATAATGTGGATAAGATCCATATGAAGCTACGTCAGACGCTGATGGATTTAGGTCTGGGTCAGCTTACTCGTCCGACTATTCCTGACTGACTGTCTGTTTCAGCGTGAGCCGGATGCTGTTGCGTTCGGTTGTGCCCTTTTGATCGTAGTTCTGCTCGACTATCTCTGCTTCCCCGTTGTGTTTAATCAACAGCGCTGTGGTTGCTCGGGTGCCATAATTCTCCGAGCGAATGAAACTGGCTGAGAGCATGCGCTCAAAATCGGGGGTGACGCCGGTATCCGGCAGCAAAGAGTCAGGAAAAGTGTCGGTGTTGGCCATCAATTGAATCAGCTTATCACTGCTCAGCTCGCCGCTATCGATACAGATTTTTAGTGCGGCTTTGCGGGCTTCAAGTTTGGGCCAGGGGGTGTCGAATACGGCGTTGCTAATGCCATGTATTCCCGCCGGAATCGGTTGTAGAGGTTCGCTGCGATTCGATAGATAGCAGAGTTGATTGCCGTCATCGATCAGCTGATTAAAGCCGTCAAACGCATCGGGAGATGTCGAGCGGATAAAGGCGTCACAGCTTTGTTGGCTGAGCAGAAACGCCAGTGGCAGGTTGCCTCTGGAGCGTTCGCCCTGTTTTTGTCGACGGCCATCTCTGTGATTGGTCAATGCTGAGAAACGACCCTGACTAGTCAGTCCCAGCCAGGTGCCTCCCTGCTCCAGATCCTTGCCAGCCACTAGATCGCTCTGTTCTGGCCAGAACTGCATCGGCCGTGTTGGCCGGGCATAGAACTCGTCCCGGTTTGCTGTCAGAATCAGTTTGTAGTCCGGATGGTAGTTATAAGCGAATAGAATCAGGCACACAGTGGTCTCTCAGCTGGTATCATATCGGCTTTATTTAAAACCAAAAACTTTAATATATCTATTGTAGGATGCGCGGATTGCGCAGTTTTCTAGCAAAAAAGGATGACAGGTCAGATGTGGGTTCATGAGATTGATCCAATAGCGGTGGCGCTGGGACCACTGAAAATTCACTGGTATGGGCTGATGTATCTGGTTGGTTTTGCCTCCGCCTGGTATCTGGGGGGGAAGCGGGCCCGTCGTCCGGGTTCTAGCTGGACCGAAGATCAGGTGTCGGATCTGATTTTCTTGGGTGCTGTCGGTGTGGTGTTGGGTGGCCGGTTTGGTTATGTGCTGTTTTATAACTTTGGTCAGTTCCTTGATGACCCGCTATGGCTGTTTGCTGTCTGGGAAGGGGGGATGTCTTTCCATGGAGGGTTGTTAGGTGTGATAGCCGCGATCGGCTACTTCTCCCATAAGTATAAGAAAAGTTATTTTGATATCGGTGATTTTGTTGCGCCACTGATTCCAATCGGGCTTGGTGCGGGACGGGTAGGTAATTTTATCGGTGGAGAGCTTTGGGGGCGTCCTACGGATCAAAGTTGGGGGGTTATCTTTCCCCGTGCTGGCGATATGCTGGCGCGCCATCCTTCGCAACTCTACGAGTTTGCTCTTGAAGGTGTGGTGCTGTTTACGGTTCTCTGGTTCTATTCATCGAAACCCAGACCTAAAATGGCAGTGTCAGCACTGTTTCTGATTCTTTATGGCCTCTTTCGTTCGAGTGTTGAGTTCTTCCGTCAGCCGGATGTTCAGCTGGGTTTTGTTGCGTTGGACTGGATGACCATGGGGCAGCTGCTGTCGTTGCCGATGATTGTACTGGGTGCTGTGCTGCTGGTTGTGGCTTATCGGAACAATGCAGCAGAAACGCGGGGTTAAGTTGGCACTGACCAGTCGGCAGTTCTGCATTGAGAGAGATTTGAAGACATAAAGTCTGCTGTGATAGCGGGGCGTCAAGAGGCGCTAAAATCTGTCGAAATGCTAGCCCCGGCGGAGCAGTGCTAGCTTGAGTAACGCTGCAACCGACATGGCGTCAGTGATCTCTCCGTTAATGGCCATCTCAATGGCTTCGGCTGTTTTTACTTTTATCAGTTCGATATCTTCGGTGTCTTCCAGCTGCTGTTTACCCTGGCTGAGGCCGGTTGCCAGAAAAATAAAGGCGATCTCGTCGGTGACAGAGTTGGATGTCCTTAACTCCATAAAGGGTTGCCAATGCTCTGCGGTTAAACCGGTTTCTTCCAGTAGTTCCCGTTTGGCAGCTTCAAGTGGCGGTTCATCTAAGGGGCCGCCTCCCTCTGGTATTTCTATAGTGGTTTCATTGTTGGGGTAACGGCTCTGTTGGACCAACCAGGTATTGTCATCATCGTCGATCGCAATTATGCCGATAGCGTGTGACTTAAAGTGAACCACGCCATAAACCCCTTCGGTTCCATTGGGGCGGATTACCTCTTCATGTTGAACCTGTATCCAGGGGTTTTCGTAGACGATGTCCTGACTTTTTTGTTGCCATCCACCAATTTTAATTTTCGACATTATGGTTTCTGTTTCAAGTAAGAGGAGGGATCGGGCCAATTGAAAGGCCCGTCCGGATGCTGGGCGCTAAGCTATACCGAGAAAGGGTACTGAATTGCGTCGTGGTATTGATAATCTTCCACTTCAAAGTCATCTGTGCTGACCCAGGTTTCCAGATCTTCCAGTGTCTTAATATCCGGATTGATCTTTAAGGTGGGTAGCCCTAATGGGTCACGTTTAAGCTGAACGTCACGCATCAACTCAACCTGATCCTCATAGATGTGTGCATTGACGATCTTATGGTATGCCTTGCCAGGCTTCTTGCCGGTGATCTGGGCGATGATCGCTAACAGGAAATATACCTGAACCATATTGAAGGTGAGGCCCAGTGGGACATCACAGCTGCGCTGCGTGCTATTCAGGTACAAGGTATCACCGAGCAGAGAAAAGTGGTGGCTGTACATGCAGGGACGCAGGCAGCCCATATGAAAGGCCCCCGGATGATAAAAAGTGTAGATTTCTCCACGGTCATCGATGCCGTTGCTCAGGTCGTCGACAATTTTGCGCAACAGGTCGATGCTACCACCATCCGGCTTGGGAAAGTTTCTGCCCACTTTGCCGTAGATAAAGCCACAGTCGTCGTCACCTTTGCGGTACGGATTGGCTAGCCAGGCTTCATTGTCATTGGCATTGGCATCCCAGGTGCGGGTGCCGATCTTTCTGAAGTCTTCAGCGTTATTGTAGCCGCGGATATAGCCCAGCATTTCAGCGATGGCTGATTTATAGAAACTCTTACGGGTTGTCACCAGTGGGAACTCCCCAGCGGCGACATCGTAGGTAAGGTCGGCATTAATAACGGTCAGGCAGCGCTTTCCGGTGCGCTCATTTTCCACCCAGACGCCTTCATTAATTAGCCTTTGGCAAAGATCGAGGTATTGTCTCATTGGTTTGTTATTAACCCTGTGGTTAAATTCAGCTAGCAATGTTACCAAACAGCAGTGCGCTGGTACCAGTATTAAGGAGATTATATGAACCTGGCGATCATTGTTGCTCAGGCTGAAAATAGGGTAATCGGAATCAATAACAACCTGCCCTGGCATCTGCCGGAAGATCTGCGTTATTTTAAGCAGGTGACTATGGGTAAGCCGATTATCATGGGGCGTAAGACGTTTGAATCGATCGGTCGGCCATTGCCTGGTCGCACCAATATTGTGGTGACTCGGGATACTGGTTATCAACCTGAGAATGTAAAGGTAGTGCATAGTCTGGAAGCCGCCCGTGAGCTGGCTGAGAGTGTCTGTATTGTGAATGGCTGTGATGAGGCGATGATTATTGGTGGCTCACAGATCTATGAGCAGGCGCTGGCGCTGGCGGATCGACTCTATCTGACTCAGGTGCATGCTGAAGTTGAAGGTGATGCCTGGTTTCCAGCGTTTAATCCCGGTGACTGGGCTGAGATCGGCCGGGAAGATTTTGCTGCTGACGGGCCTAATCCCTACAACTATAGCTTTATCGTACTGAAACGGATCTCCTGAAGGTGAAGTTATGATTGAGCCGGTGTTGTCTATTCTTGCTGACGGAAAGTTTCATTCGGGGCAGGCGCTTGGTAAGGCCCTGGGTGTTAGCCGCAGTGCGATCTGGAAACAGATAAAGCTTATCGAAGAGTCGGGCATTGAGGTATATAGCGTCAAAGGGCGTGGCTATCGTATACCCGGTGGGCTGGATCTGCTGGATAGGTCGCTCATTGACGAAACGCTGGAACCTGCGGTTCGCGACGAGCTGAAACGTATCGCTTTGAACTTGGTTATTCCTTCAACTAATGCGATGGCAATGGAAGCGGTTTACCGTGATGGCCATGGCTCTCTCTATCTTGCTGAGCAGCAGACTGCAGGTCGTGGGCGGCGGGGGCGGAGCTGGGCTAGTCCATTTGCCAGTAATCTCTACTTCTCTCTGACCTGGCAGTTTAATAATGGTGCCGCAGCGTTGGAAGGCTTGAGTCTGGCGGTGGGCATCGCGCTGATTCGGGGATTGAAACAGCTGGGCGTTGATGATGTTCAGGTAAAGTGGCCCAACGATCTTTTATGGCGAGGCAAAAAACTGGCGGGTGTGCTGCTGGAGATGAGTGGCGACGCGGCTGGCGAGTGCTTTGTTGTTATTGGTGTAGGGATCAATGTGCGGATGCCTGAAGCAGCGGCAGAGAGTATTGAGCAGCCCTGGACTGATCTACAGCAAGTGCTGGGTATTGCTCCTTCACGTAACAAGTTGTTAGCGGAGCTGATGAATCAGCTGGTGCCAATGTTGGAACAGTTTTCCAGTGAAGGCTTCGCTCCGTTTAAAGAGGAATGGCAGGGGGCGAATGCGCACCTAGACCAGCAGGTTAATCTGCATGTGGGTAATCGCCGGGAACAGGGTGTCTGTCGTGGTGTTGACCAGGCCGGGGCGCTGTTATTAGAGACGGATGGTGAGCTACAGGCTTTTCATGGCGGTGAAGTGAGCGTGCGTCTGGCATGAGAATACTAGACCTGGATGCGGGGAATACCTTTGTTAAGTGGCGGCTTGCAGGGACAGCTCTACGTGGCCGAATTTCACATAATGAATTACATAAGGTTGATTGGCCTGAGGCTATTGATCGGGTAAGGGTTGCATCGGTTGCAGGTGAGCAGGTAAGTGAGGCTTTGCAGGCCTTCGTTCAACAGCGATGGCAGTTGGAGGCTGAGTTCGCCAGAACCTCTGCAATAGCGTCGGGTGTGACAAATAGCTATACAGACCCTTCCCGCATGGGCGTGGATCGCTGGTTGGCAATGCTGAGTGCCTGGGATCGAGCGAAGGCTGCGTGCTGGGTGGTTGATTGTGGTAGTGCGATTACAGTGGAGCAGCTCGATAGTAATGGGCGACACCTGGGGGGGTATATCATCCCGGGGATTCAGCTGATTAGCCATAATTTGTTGTCAAATACCGCAGAGATAATTGTTGATCACTCGATTCAGGGGTTTAACTCAGCGCCGGGAGTCAATACGTCAGAAGCCGTTCAGCACGGTATCAACCTGCTACTGGAAGCGCTCGCGGAAAAGATAATGCGTGAATCGAAGGGGCAGCCCGTCTATGTCACCGGTGGTGACGGCGCGTTATTCTGTTCGTTAGCGGATGGTGCTATAGGGTGCCCCGATCTGGTGATGGATGGTTTGCCCCTGGCGATCGGAGGTTGAGATGCGTTGGATCTTTATCTTACTGTTGCTTGTGAATGCGCTCTATTTTGGTTGGCAGATGCGTGAGTCGACACCGGATGCTGTAGAAGTGCTGCCAGCTAATGTCACCCATATCCGTTTGCTAGATGAAGTTGAGCGGACTTTGCTTCTCCCGCGTTCAACAAAAAAACAGCAGCCCTCAGTGGTGAATGCTCCTGCATCAGCGTCATCGGTTAATCAAAATGCAATAGAGGTAAATGCACCGAAAGAGGTTGTAATTGAATCGCCTGAATCTTGGTGTCAGGTGCTGAGTGGTTTTACTGACGTAGCTGTTGCTCATGAACTGCTAGAGCGGTTGGAGCATCAGGGAGTTACTTCCTTTGTGCTGCCGGTTGAAGTGGAGAAGGTGTTGGCGTACGAACTGGCACTAGACCGGCCAGAGTCAGCAGCAGGCCAGCAGGCAATGATAGATAACCTTGCCGCGCTGGAATTGTCAGTTGAAGAGGCTCGGGTGAACAGCAAAACGGTCTATATTATCGGTCGCTATGGTAGTCGCAGGGCGCTGAATCAGGCTTATGATGGGCTGATCGGACTGTTTGAACCGGCTCTATATCAGGTGGTAAGTCAGGATAGTCAGTTCGAGCTCTGGGTAGAGTCGGATGCTTCAGTAAAAAATGACAATAAAATCAATGATCTAGATGGTTTTCTAAGTTCAGAAATAAAAATTGAAAAAAAACTATGTAAAGGGGTTGCAAGCGTGGGGGCGCGTGATTAATATATGCGCCACTTCGCGACTGATGCCGGTATAGCTCAGTTGGTAGAGCAACTGACTTGTAATCAGTAGGTCCCGAGTTCGACTCTTGGTGCCGGCACCATTTTTTAGTGGCGAAGTATTGGTAGGGTGGGGTTCCCGAGTGGCCAAAGGGATCAGACTGTAAATCTGACGCGCGAGCTTCGGTGGTTCGAATCCACCCCCCACCACCAATTACTGTTATGCGGGTATGGTACAATGGTAGAACCTCAGCCTTCCAAGCTGATGATGCGGGTTCGATTCCCGCTACCCGCTCCAGTTTGATGTGCTCATGTGGCTCAGGGGTAGAGCACACCCTTGGTAAGGGTGAGGTCGGCGGTTCAAATCCGCCCATGAGCTCCATTTATGTATTACGAGGGTAGATATAGCGATATGTCTGCCCTTTGTTGTATGTGGCAACGTGGTTAACCACACTTACTTTTTTGCAAGGTAAATGGCAATGGCTAAAGAACAATTTGAACGTAATAAACCGCACGTTAACGTTGGTACAATCGGCCACGTTGACCACGGCAAAACAACACTGACAGCAGCACTGACGCGTGTTTGTGCTGAAGTTTACGGTGGTAAGGCTGTCGCTTTTGACGGTATCGACAATG
>JAGPUU010000427.1 GCA_018067325.1 Amphritea sp. | reverse complement strand
CCTACAAGGTTGTACTTTGTAGGAGCCCCTTCCAGGGGCGATAAGTAGAAAAATTTTGCTGCTACAAGCAGCTCCTACAAAATCAATAAGAAGCGTTGTCCTGTAGGAGTGACGCCCCCGTCGCGAGAAAATCATTTGCCTACGAATGGTTATATAAACGTTCGGACATTCTATATAAGAATGCTGCGTAACCAGAAATAAGGCTTCGTATGCAGGTTCTTCGCCGTGAGGTACCCAGAGGGCATGCCAGCACGGCTCCTACATAATGGTTTCATGGAAGATAACAGGGCATCGCACAGCACAGCACTATGCTTTGTCGATCAACGATCAACGAGCAACTACGCAGTCGCAATCTAGTCCAAACTATTAAATCCATTCCGTCATATTTAAGTCACTACTCCGTCATATCCCATCACTAGTATCTTGGCATTAATTTTTCTTATGTTGGAGTACTCAGATGCCCGCCTTCCGTTTTCAAAAGCCGCTTTTGACCTTAGCTGTTGCCCTTTCGGCTACTGCTGTTCATGCACAGGCTGATTCATTCAACCGTATTGCCAGCTTTGGAGCTATTCACAACCTGCCGGTCGGTACTGAGCGGAGCCAGGAAACTTCACCGGAGATCATTGCTGCCAGTGAAGATGGGAACACTCTTGTCTATTCTGATAGCCCGTTCGAAGCGTTGGGTTTTGTTGATATAACGGATGCAAAAAAGCCTGTTGCTGGCGGTATCGTTAAGCTCGATGGCGAGCCTACTTCTGTTGCTATCGGTGGCAAGACGGTTTTCGCTGGTGTTAATACTTCTGAAAGTTACACCAAGCCTTCAGGTTACCTGGTTGCGCTGGGGCTGAAAGAGCGAGATGAGTTGGCACGTTGTGATCTGGGAGGTCAACCCGACTCTGTAGCGGTATCCAAGGATGGCCGTTACGTTGCTGTTGCTATTGAGAATGAGCGTGATGAAGATCTGAATGATGGTGAGTTGCCACAACTGCCAGCGGGTTGGGTGACTATTTTGCCGGTTAAAAATGGCCTGCCTCAATGCGATAAGATGACTAAGGTTGATATGACAGGACTGGCTGAGATCGGTGCTGCTGATCCAGAACCGGAGTTTGTTGATTTTAACCGCCGTAATGAGATCGTGGTTACGTTGCAAGAAAATAACCATCTGGCAATTATTGATGCTGCGAGTGGTAAGGTTTTAAATCACTTCTCTGCGGGAAGTGTTGAGCTGGAAGGAATTGATATCAAGAAAGATAAGAAACTTGATTTCACCGGTAGCCAGACCCGTTTGCGTGAACCTGATTCGGTTAAGTGGATCGATGATAATCGTTTCGTTATTGCCAATGAGGGAGACATGAACGGTGGTGCACGTGGTTTCACTATCTTCCATAAAGATGGGCGCGAGCTGTTTGAATCAGGTACTTCTTTTGAGCAACAAGTTATTCTTGCCGGCCATTATCCTGAAAAGCGCTCTGGTAAAAAAGGTAGTGAGCCTGAAGGTGTTGCTGTTGGTAAGTTCGGAGGTGAAACCTATATCTTTATACTTTCCGAGCGAGCCTCAGTTATCGGTGTTTACCGTGATACAGGTGCAGAGCCTGAGTTTTTACAGTTATTGCCCTCGGGTATGGCGCCTGAGTCTGCGGTAGTTATTCCGCAGCGCAACTTATTGGTAAGTGCTAACGAGAAAGATCTGATTGAAGATAAAGGCCCTCGTGCGCACGTGATGATGTATAGCCTGACTAATTCGCCAGCGGCTTATCCACAAATTACGTCTACGCTGAACAGTGAAGGAAGGCCAATTGGCTGGGGAGCGCTGTCCGGTCTTACTGCAGACCCAGTTAAACCGGGTATGTTGTATGCTGTGAATGATAGTTTCTATGCTAATCAGCCGACTATATTTACCATTGATGCTAATCAGTTTCCGGCTAAAATCACGACGGCTACTCCTGTTTTGCGTGAAGGTAAATCCGCTAAGAAACTCGACCTTGAGGGTATCGCTGCGGATGGTAAGGGAGGCTTCTGGCTTGCATCAGAGGGTAAAACCGCTAAAGAAATACCACACGCTATTCACCACGTGAACAGTAAAGGTGAAATCGATCGTTCCATTGATTTTCCGGCTGAACTGTTGAAGCATGAGATGAAGTACGGTTCAGAAGGCATCACTATGATCGGTGATAGCTTGTGGATCGCGATACAACGCCCCTGGAAGGATGACCCTAAAGATCAGGTGAAGCTGCTTTCTTATAACCTGAAGACTACTAGCTGGGGTGCTGTGCGTTATCCGCTTGAGACACCAAAGACGGGCTGGGTGGGGCTGTCTGAGATCGTTAAGCACGGTGATAATGTATATATCATCGAGCGTGATAATCAACTAGGTGAGAATGCTGTTATTAAGCGTCTTTACAGTGTTTCGGTTGATCAACTGAAGCCTGCCGCAATTGGATCTGATCTACCGGTAGTTAAGAAGACTCTGGTGCGGGACTTTATGCCCGATCTGCAATCTTTGAACGGTTATGTTCAGGATAAGATAGAAGGCTTTACCGTGGATGCTACGGGTACTGGTTATGCCGTTACTGACAACGACGGTGTTGACGATAGCTCTGGTGAAACGCTGTTCTTTAGCACTGGTAAGATGTGATAGCTAAGTAATTGTTTTTAAAGGCGGCCTTTGGCCGCCTTTTTTTTGCCTGCTCAAACCTACTAGATTCTATTGGCAAGCGATCAACTCGTGCATCTTTTGTTTCTCCGAACTAGACTGTATGTGCATGCGCGATTAACCGCGTTGCTGAGTCATCCGGGGGAATGATAATGGAGCTGGTTAAAGACCTGTCAGACAGTGGCATTGTGTTCTATTGGATTGATGAAGCGGGTGGGCGGATCAGTCCTGAGCTCGCGACATTGAATCTGGCTCATGAATGGCACCAGCAAGCTTTATTCGAAGCCTATTCAGGTGAGGAACGCCGGGTCTCTGTGATCGATCGACGCTCTGATCGGAATAAGCGTGACTCCATGTTACGAAACTATATCTCATCTCAGG
Source organism: Amphritea sp. (assembly GCA_018067325.1). Classification (GTDB taxonomy): domain Bacteria; phylum Pseudomonadota; class Gammaproteobacteria; order Pseudomonadales; family Balneatricaceae; genus Amphritea. The sequence continues at coordinate 393 of JAGPUU010000427.1, read as the reverse complement.
CAAATCCAAATGGTCGAAGAGCCTCTGACGTTGCAGATGAGGTTGATTTAGATTTGGTAAAGGAAAAACTAAAGGAGTTTCTGTAAGACTCGATATTCATTTGTTTCAAATAATATTAATATTATTCTAAGTTAATTTTTCCTTAATAAATAAGTAATACTACAGTAATAGTTCTCTACTATTATCGCTGCCATTAGATTTAAATAAGAATGTTTAGGCAGTGGTTATGCGATTTAGTTCAGTGTTTTATATTCCAATTATTCTACTTTCTTCTTCGGTAATCGCTGAAGTTAAGTTATCTATCGCGCCTGGTATTTCTCTCATTGCTGCAAATGGATCTGAGATAGAGAGTAGTTCTTTTTTTGAAAGTAAAAACACTATTATATTGCCTAA
>JAGPUU010000426.1 GCA_018067325.1 Amphritea sp. | reverse complement strand
CCTGGCTTTTAAAGATGCTACTGCAGTGATTTCCGTATTCAGAGCAAATAATGTATCTGTAACGCCACCTTTTTTTTCAAAGGCTCTACCATCATGGCTCATACGGTGTTGATATTCTGCTTCTATGCCGAATAATACACCATTATCACGAACCCAATTGTATCCACCAAATACACCCAGTGCGGATCCGTTTAGTGATACGTCTGCAGTCCAGTCGTTAGGTGTAGTATCGCCGTCATCATAAGCGATGGCTGTGTCATCTGCTTGAGCATAACCAAGTGACCCACCAGCATATGCTCCAGACCAGTCATAGGCATAAGTTGAACAGCTAGTAGAGAATATGAGTGCAGCAGCACATATTTTTAGAGGTTTTTTCATGAGGCTATGTCTTCCGTTACTTTGTGTTGATAAATGATGGCGTGGCTGTAGTGGATTGTAAGCATAATCAGCAATCAGACATTTCGTCATAACAAAAAAGAGCCTTAAGTTATAAAATCTACGGCTCCTTTCTATTTACTGTTTTAAGCAACACGAAAGCGTAATAACTTGAGGCTAAACTTTTTTTTGTGGAAGGCATAATCAAGTGAGACTGCGCACGATAATCAGTTTTCACACATAATTGCCATACCTATTTTGCTGACAGGGATTATGATCGTTCGTTGACATGAGCTGTATAGCACAGATAGACCATAGATAACCTTGGATTTGACAGGGTTATGTCTGCTGGTGCTTAACCTAGTGTTTCTGTATGGTCCAAATGGACCATGCGGTGTGTTTTTGCTTGTCATGGATCAGTTTTTTTGGTGATAATCATAAATATGACTACTTCCCAGATTTTACTTATTGATGATCACGCAATTATGTTGGAAGGCTTGCAAATTCTGCTAAAAACAGGGCTAAGCAATGCACAGGTGGTAACGGCAATGTCCCTGCATGAAGCATTGCTTGGTGAAGATACACCGGATGTGATTGTGCTTGATATCAAGCTCCCCGGTATCAATGGCCTGGCCGGAATTAATAGACTTCAGGGAAAGTGGCCCCAGGCCAAGGTCGTTATGCTTTCATCGCAGGATGATGCAGATACACAGCAGCAGGCTTTTGCGCATGGCGCAGCTGCGTTTGTTTCTAAGACTCAAACGGCCTCTCAGATAACCGCTGTGATATCAGCGGTTCTGGAGGGACAGGACGCACCTGTGCAGTCCTCAGTGAGGCCGGTTCAAGCAAAACTGACAGTCCGGCAATACGAAGTGCTTGATTGGTTGAGCCAAGGGTTAAGTAATAAGTTAATTGCCAAAAAGCTAACCATCTCTGATAACACCGTGCGACGACATCTACAGGATATTTTTGCATTTTTTGGTGTATCAAGTCGTACTGAGGCGGTATTTGCTGCCCGTAAACAGGGAATTGTGCATTGATTAATGTGCGAATGCACTGGTTTTCACTTCGCTTTATTGATGTAGAAACGGAATGTTTGTATGAAGAATACGACTTTAATCGCCTAGTTTTTCAATGCAGAATAGCCATCCTGGTTGGTTTGTTTTGCTATTTGCTAATTGGTGTTTTTGATCCTTATCTGTTTAGCCCGGAGGATCAAGCTATTATCTGGCAGATCCGCCTAACAGGGCCACTTATTCCGCTAGGCGTTTTTGTGTTGTCATTCACGCCAGCGTTCAAACGCTATAATGCGTTCCCAATGTCTTTTATGGGGCTGGCAGGCGGTGTTTGTATTCTCTTGATGAGTTTATATTTAACTGCGGACAAGGTGTCGTTTTACTATCCTTTTTTGATTGCTGTTATTTTTATCACTTATAACCTGATCGGTACACGCTTTATTTATGCACTGGGTATCGATATATGTTTAATGGTTGCTTTTAATTTAACGGTGCTGTTTCGGGGTGATTCTTCACTTGTGGAGCTCGGTATTCATAACTATTACCTTGTGGTATCAAACCTGATTGGTGGTTCTGCAGGCTATCTCACCGAACTACAGCGCCGTAAGTTATTTATAAGTGAGATGACGGTATGGGATGAAATACATAAAGCCCAGGCTGCTCGCTCAGAGGCAGATCGGGCCAATGAAGCAAAATCACGTTTTCTTGCGGCTATCAGTCACGACTTACGCCAGCCTATTCACGCACAAGGTCTGTTTTTAAACATGCTTGCAAATTCGCCACTTAAGGATGAGCAAAAATTACTACTCTCTCATATTGAAGCGACTTCCGAAGCCGCCAATGAGTTGTTGCACTCATTAATGGACTTTTCTCGTATCGAGGCAGGCTCAATGAAGCCGACACTCGCCGCTTTCCCTTTGCAGTCATTGTTTAATAAAATAGAGATTGAATTCTTACCCCAAGCCGAAGAAAGAGGCTTAGTCTATCATTGCCGTGATACTGATGTAGTGCTGCACTCTGACCCTAAATTCATAGAAATTATTTTGCGAAACCTTATTTCTAATGCTATTCGTTATACGCACAGTGGAGGTATCTTGTTGGGCTGCCGAAAACGTGGTGAAAGGGTGGTCTTAGAGGTTAGAGATACAGGGATAGGGATTGAGGCCTCGCAGCAAAATGAAATATTTAAAGAGTTCCAACAGTTAGGCAATCCTGAACGCGACAGACGTAAAGGGCTTGGTTTAGGTCTGGCTATTGTCGAAGGGCTTGCGCGCACATTAAACCATCCCTTATCGGTCAACTCTACTCCAGGTCGAGGCAGTGTATTTAGATTAACAGTGCCTATTGCTGCGGGTCATGAATCTATTGTTGATGCTTGCGCTGTAAAGCATCATCAAATTGAAATAATACAAAGGCCTAGAACCGGGATTCGTATTTTATTTATCGATGATGATGAAATCGTCCGGCTGGGGACGCAGCAACAACTGTTAGCGTGGGGCTTTGATTGTGACGCTGTTGAGTCCATTGATGATGCACATATTTCATCATCGCAACGGCCGCCTGATCTGATTATCAGTGATTACAGGCTTCGTGATCATGCAACGGGTATACAAGCAATTGAGGCGATACGCTTACGGTTAGACAGGCCTAATTTGCCTGCACTAGTTATTACTGGCGACAATGCTCCGGAGCGACGCAAAGAAGCACAAGCAATCGATATTAAGCTATTGCATAAACCGGTAGCGGCTAATGTTCTGTACCGTAATGTTATTGGTGCACTGGAAGTCAGTGAAGGTGAAGTCAGCATTAAAGAGGCGGTGGTTTTATAAATCAGTAGGCTTCAAAGAACCACTATCTACGAGACTGATTAGAGTGTTATTCAGAATGATGGTTTTTACCCCGGCCTTGTTTTTTCTCCAGACTGCCAGGGATAATAGGTCTGTATATTATTGAAATGCTGCTTTAAGAAGTCGTTTTGTGTATGGCTGTTGTGGATCAGAGAATACAATCTTTGCCTCCCCTTGTTCGATGATATCGCCATGCTGCATTACTATCAGATCGTGGCTCAGGGCTTTGACTACCGCGAGGTCGTGACTGATAAAAATATAGGTCAGCTTATAGCGTTGCTGTAACTCTCGTAACAGATCGATAATTTGCGCCTGCACGGTCCTGTCTAACGCCGAAGTGGGCTCATCGAGGATGATCAGTTCCGGTTTTAAAATTACTGCCCGGGCGATGGCGATACGTTGACGCTGCCCACCGGAAAATTCGTGGGGATAGCGGTGCCGGTCATCGGGGTCCAGTCCGACTTCCTTGAGAACGTCGATGATCATCTGTTCCCGGTCGGCGGGTTGCCCTATGCTATGAATATCCAGCCCTTCGCTGATACATTCAGCCACCGACATCCGGGGGCTGAGACTGCCGTATGGATCTTGAAAAACGATCTGCATTTTGCGGCGCAGGGGTTTGATCTCATGCTGATTAAGCCGATCGATATTTTTTCCTGCAAATTTGATACCGCCTTCTGAGTTGATTAGCCGCAGAATAGCCAGACCCAGCGTGGTTTTTCCGGATCCACTTTCGCCCACTACACCCAACGTCCGCCCGGGATTCAGGCGAATATTAGCGGGATTGACCGCTTTGATATGATCAACAGTTCGTTTTAGAAAGCCTTTCTTAATCGGGAACCAGACTTTTAACTCGTGAGTTTCAAGTAGTGGTGCATGACTCAATGGAACCGGCTGAGGCTGGCCTGAGGGTTCAGCGTTCAGCAGCTTGAGGGTGTAGGGGTGTTGTGGGTCGGCAAACAACTGAGCGGTGTTGTTACGTTCTACGATAGCGCCCTGATACATGACACAGACATCGTCGCTGTAGCGACGCACAATGTTCAGATCGTGGGTGATCAGTAATACGGCCATGCCCATTTTCTGCTGCAGTGACTGGAGCAACTCAAGAATCTGTTCCTGAATGGTTACATCCAGCGCGGTAGTCGGCTCATCTGCAATCAGTAGCTCAGGATCATTCGCCAGCGCCATGGCGATCATTACCCGCTGACGTTGCCCGCCTGAAAGTTCGTGAGGGTGGCTCTTAAGGCGTTTCTCGGGATCTTTGATGCCAACAAGCTCGAGCAACTCAATGGTTCTCTTAAGGGCCTGCTGACCGGTCAGGCCTTTATGGAGCAGCAAGGTCTCGCCAATCTGTTTGGCGATATTATGTAATGGATTCAGGGAGGTCATCGGTTCCTGAAAAATAACACTGATGCGATCACCTCGCAGTGAGCGCATCTGCGCTTCATTGTTCTGTAGCAGGTCTTTACCCTTATAGAGTATTGAGCCTTCGGGATGGCTGGCCTTAGGGTAGGGGAGCAGTTTAAGAATGGACATCGCCGTCACAGACTTACCGGAGCCTGACTCGCCGACCAGGGCCATGATCTTACCTTTGTGTATATCAAAGCTGACCTGTTTTACTGCATCCACAGCCTGGCTGTTCTGGCCAAAACGTACCGAGAGATTACGAACGGAAAGGAGGGCTTCAGTCATTCATTACTTTCCTTGGATCAAATGCATCCCGAACCGCTTCGCCAATGAATATCAGCAGCGTTAGCATAATAGAAAGAGCGGCAAAAGCGGTCAGGCCCAGCCAGGGGGCGTGCAGATTCGCTTTGCCTTGAGCCACCAGCTCCCCCAGTGATGCAGAGCCGGGCGGCAGGCCGAAACCGAGAAAATCCAGGGCGGTGAGAGTGACCAGTGAGCCGTTAAAGATGAAGGGCATAAAAGTCAGGGTGGCGACCATCGCATTGGGCAGGATGTGGCGGGACATAATCAGCCGGTTGCTCAGTCCTAAGGCTCGTGCCGCGCGGACATACTCAAGGTTACGTCCCCGCAGAAACTCTGCACGTACTACATCAACCAACTGCATCCATGAGAACAGCAGCATGATGCCTAATAACCACCAGAAGTTAGGCTGGACGATACTGGCGAGAATAATCAGCAGAAAGAGCACCGGCATACCGGACCAAATCTCTATGAAGCGCTGAAAAAACAGATCGACTTTACCGCCGTAATACCCTTGTACTGCGCCTGCTGCGACACCGATCACCGAGCTTATCAGCGTCAATGTGATGGCAAACAACACTGAAACCCTGAAACCATAAATCACCCGCGCCAGTACATCCCGGCCCTGATCGTCGGTGCCCAGTAAATTGTCACTGCTGGGTGGGGAAGGAGCAGGTACTGGCAAGTCCTGATTGATGGTGCGATAGCTGAAGCGGATAGGGGGCCAGAGTATCCAGCCCTGTTTGTCGGTAATCAGCTCTTGAATATAGGGGTCTTTATAGTCAGCGAACGTATCGAACTCGCCATCGAAGACGAGTTCTGAATAATCCACGACAACCGGATAGTAGAAGCTGTTTTCGTAGCGAACTAACAGCGGTTTGTCATTGGCGATAAACTCAGCGAACAGACTGAACAGAAAGAGCGCGAGAAATAGCCATAGTGCCCAATAACCACGGCGGTTGTTGCGAAAATTCTGCAACCTACGCTGGTTGATAGGGCTCATCTTTTTTGGGTTGAACTGCTTTAACATACTGCTCAGTTCTCCCTACTTTCAAAATCAATTCGGGGGTCAACGGCGACATAGGTCAAGTCGCTTATCAGTTTCAGTAGCAGGCCGATCAGGGTGAATATATAGAGGGTGCCGAAGATCACCGGGTAGTCTCGTTTAATCACCGCTTCGTAACCCAATAGGCCAAGACCATCCAAAGAAAAGATTACTTCGATCAGCATTGAGCCGGTAAAGAAAATACCGATTAGGGCGGCAGGCATGCCCGCAATAATCAGCAACATAGCGTTACGGAATACGTGGCCATAGAGCACCTGACTTTCGGTCAGTCCTTTAGCGCGGGCGGTTACTACGTACTGTTTGTTAATCTCATCGAGAAAGGAGTTTTTGGTCAGCATGGAGAGCGTCGCAAAGCTACCGATCACAGATACTAGTACCGGTAGGGTGATATGCCAGAAATAGTCTTTGATCTGGCCCCAGGTGCTAAGCTCATCGAAATTTGGCGAGGTAAGTCCCCGCAACGGGAACCAATCGAAGTAGGTGCCGCCAGCGAATACAACTATCAGTAGTATGGCAAACAGGAAATTGGGTATGGCATAACCGATGATGATAATTGTACTGGTCCAGACATCGAAAGGGGTGCCATCCCGGACTGCTTTCTTTATGCCAAGGGGTACGGCAATCAGGTAAGTAATCAGGGTTGTCCAAAGTCCAAGGGAGATTGATACCGGTATTTTTTCGATAATCAGATCGGTGACTTTCTTACCGCTGAAAAGGCTTTCGCCAAAATCGAAGACCAGATAGTTTTTCAGCATCTGGATAAAGCGCTCGTGGGCTGGCTTATCAAAACCGTATTGTTTTTCAATCTGCTTTACCAACTGTGGGTCAAGCCCGCGACCGCCACGATAGCCACTGCTGTTACTGTTACTGCTTTCAGCGGCGCTGCTCAGGTCTGATTGAGATGAACCGTCAAACCGGGCAGTGGCGCTGGTATTCAGTCCCTGAAGATTAGCGAGAGTCTGTTCTACCGGCCCGCCGGGGGCGGCCTGAATAATCAGAAAATTGATTGTCAGTATGCCTAGCAGAGTAGGAATAATCAGCAGCAGTCGCCGCAGGATATAAGCTGCCATTTAGGTCACTGCCCCGGCTGTTCTGTTTTAACCCACCAGGTATCGAAGCCTAGCGAGTGGGTAGGCCGGATTTTCGGGAAGTCTAACTTATTCCAGTAGGCTACCCGGTAACTGCTAGTATGAAATTGTGGAATAACATAGTGATTCCACTGCAATACCCGGTCAAGTGCGCGGGTGCGCAGGACCAGTTGTTCTCGGTCTGGTGCTTGAATAATCTGCTCTATTAGGTAATCGATAGCAGGATTTTTGATTCCGATCATGTTGCGACTGCCGGGCTGTTCAGCGGTGGATGAGTGCCAGTATTCCCGTTGTTCATTACCCGGTGAACTGGACTGGCCAAATCCGCTGACGATGATGTCAAAATCGAAACTTCGGATGCGGTTGATGTACTGAGAGGCGTCGATAACCCGCATGGAGGGCTTGATGCCCATGCGCTCAAGGTTGCGGCTGAAAGGCGCAACTACCCGCTCAAATGCAGGCGAAACCAGAAGGATCTCAAAGGTCATTTGATTACCATTCTTATCCAGCAAAAGGCCGTTTTTAAGTTCCCAGCCTGCGCTTTTCAGCAGCCGCAGAGCGGTGCGAAGCTGGTTACGGGTTTTACCGTCTCCATTGGTGGTAGGCGCTCTGTAGATCTTGGTAAAGACTTCCGGTGGAACCTGATCTTTAATAGGCTCAAGAATGGCTAGCTCTGCTTCGGTCGGCAATTGGGTAGCGGCCATCTCTGAATTGGAGAAAAAACTGTGGGTGCGGGTATAGGCGTCAAAGAAAATATTCTTGTTGGTCCACTCAAAATCAAAGGCGTAGGCCAAAGCAGCACGTACACGACTGTCAGAGAAATAGGACTTGCGGGTATTGAGAATGAAGGCCTGCATTCCGGTGGGGTTCTCATGGGCTAAATTTTTGGTGAGAATTTTCCCATCATCGAATACGGCGCCAGTGTAACCTGTCGCCCAGCGCTTGGATGAATTCTCTTCGCGGAAGTCATATTCACCCCCTTTAAAGGCTTCGAGGGCTACCGTGCCATCTTTGTAATAGTCATAGCTGATGGTATCGAAATTATAGCGTCCTTTACTGACTGGAAGCTCTGCGCCCCAGTAGTCAGAGTTGCGACGATAGCTGATGGTGCGCCCTGCATCGAAACTATCGATCAGGTAGGGGCCTGAACCTATTGGGACTTCTAAACCAGGTTTAGTGAAATCATGATTTTCCCAATAGTGCTTCGGCAGAATACTAACTTCGCCAACGATCAGGGCCAGCTCACGGTTTTCAGTCGAGCCGAAGCTGAACTTAACTTTAGTCGCTGATAGCGCTTCGATCTTTTTAATCTCACGATAGTAAGCCTTATAGAAAGGCGAGCCTTGTTCGCGCAGAAGTTTAAAGCTGTATACCACGTCTTCAGCGGTTACCGGCTGGTTATCACTGAAACGGGCTTTAGGGTTGAGATTGAAGATGATCCAGCTACGATCATCGGCCACTTCCAATGATTCAGCGAGCAGTCCATAGAGCGAAAAGGCTTCATCCTGGGCGCGGGTCAGTAACGAGTCGTAGATCAGGCCTATGCCATCTGCCGCAGCGCCTTTAATGATAAAAGGGTTAAAGCTATCGAACGTACCTATGGCCGCCTGAGTCACAGTGCCGCCTTTAGGGGCTTCAGGGTTTACATATTCGAAATGCTCAAATCCAGACGGATACTTTAGGTCACCATGCATAGAGATGCCGTGTAGCGGTGAAGCGGCGTGTGCAGGGGAAGTGAGTGTGCAGATCAGAGTTGCAGATAACAGGCAGAGCGTTGATGCCTGCTTAGATAACTGTTTGAAATTCATCCGTAATTATCCAGCCAGATTAATAACCTGTTAATTTATAACAGGGGGATTCGCTTATAGCTAGTTATATGAGTATGGATTAACGGTTTTGTTCAAATTCTGTTGCCAGTTCAGTCAGTTGCAGATGTTGTAGTTTGCGTTGCACTTTATCTACTTTCATTTGAGTCAGTTGCTCGCTCAAATAATGATGTTTCTCCTTGTTGCCCTCTGCCAACCCTTTGATCAGGTCCTGGTCCATCCAATTGGTGATCTTTCGATACAGAATGAACTTGAATAGTAGGGCGGTGACGGTTGCGAATGCGATGATTCCAATGCTGAGTGCGTCCATGAAAGTGCTCCGGTATAAAACTGGCTTAATCTGCCTGGGTTATATCAACATAGAGGGTGAGTTTCTGTCCAGGCTGCAGGTATTTACTATTTTCAAGTTTGTTCCAGCGCTTAATATCTTTTACCGATACGCTGAAGCGCCCTGCGATGGTGTAGAGCGAGTCGCCATTGCGCACCGAGTAGCCGATTCGTCGAATTAGCTGTTCATCGCTGCGATTTAAGCCCTGATTGGTCTGGGACTGCCAGATAGTGAGAGTGTGGCCTACGCGAAGAGAGTCACCGGGGGCCATCTGATTCCAGGAAGCCAGTTGTCGAACGCTGATGTCGTATTGCTTAGCAATCTTCCAAAAGCTGTCTCCGGATTTTACTTTATAGCTGGTTTTATTCCGGTTGCTCTGGGCCAGTTGATTCTGTTTGCGATTAAAGCGCTGGCTCTGACTCAATACATAATCACTGGATTGATGTTTGGCGCTGGGTATTAGCAGATATCGACCGGCGCGAATATTGTTGCCCTTCAGCTTATTGGCATTACGAATCACTGCGCTGGTGGTTTTGTATTGTCTGGCAATAGTACTGACAGTGTCGCCGCTGCGTATTTTGTAGCGTGTCCAGTTAACCCGTTGCTCAGCAGGCAGTTCTGCCAGACGTGCGCGGAACTGATCTGCACTTGCCACTGGAATTAACAGATGGTGAGGACCATCAGGGTCGGTTGCCCAACGGTTAAATCCGGGGTTGAACTGATAAAGTTCCTGGGTGGTGATATTTCCCAATTCAGCCGCTTGAGCAAGGTCGATCTGGCTATCTAATTTAACGAGTTCAAATGCCGGGGTGTTAGCGATGGGCGCAAGGGGAATGCTGAGCTGCTCTGCATCCCGAATCAGGCGAGAAACAGCCAGTAGTTTGGGTACATAAGCGCGGGTCTCTTTTGGTAAGTCCAGCGACCAGAAGTCTGTTGGTAGACCTTTCTTCTTGTTTTTTCGGATCGCTTTAGACACATTACCGCCGCCGCAATTATAAGCGGCTAAGGCTAGTTCCCAGTCTCCAAAGCGTTTGTGAAGCTGTTGTAAGTAAGTCAGGGCTGCGTCGGTGGAGGCAACGATGTCTCGACGGCCATCGTACCACCAACTGGATTTAAGACCGAAGTGCTTTGCCGTACCCGGAATAAACTGCCATGCACCTGCAGCACGGCCATGGGAGTATGCAAAAGGGTCATAGGCGCTCTCTACTATAGGTAGCAGTGCAATTTCAGCGGGCATGTCACGCTTGATGACCTCGCTGAGGATATAGTAGTAGTAACGACTAGCCCGAGTGGTAACCCGTTGTATATGTTCAGGGTGCTTGGTATACCATTTGAATTGTGACTGCAGGCGTGGTTTTTCATTGTCCAGATTTAGCTGCATATGCTCGCGGGTGAGCTGCCACAGATCGGTAGAAACAGGTTTGAGATCGGAGCTCTTTGAGCTTTCGTTAACCACCGAAATATTCTTAGCAGTATCGATTGGATGGCTGGCTGGGCCCTGGGTCTGCTGGCTGATTAGCGGATTGTTCTGACAGCCGGCGAGGATCAGACCGGCAGTGGTGAGTACAACTATTTTTCTGACCAACTGCATTTAATGAGGCGCCCGATAGAATATTTAAAAGTCAGCATTCTATTGGGCGGTTCAGAGGGGGTCAACTTTATATAAACTTTAATCGCTTTGAGACTGATCTGGCTTAAAACTAGAATGAATTTTTCCACTCTCGAATGGCGCCGAAAACAGACACTTCGGATGGCAGGCTGGTGTTAGCAAATTGTTCTGCGGACTGTTTTACTGAGGTTTCACCGTAGCGAAGAAATGGATTGATCTTTTTCTCAGTGGCAATATCTGTTGGCAGGGTAGGTTTGCCCGATTCCCTTAGCTGATTACACTGGATGATCGCTTCATTAACTGCCGGGTTTGCAGGTTCTACCGCTGCGGCAAAGGCCAGGTTGGCCAGCGAGTACTCATGGGTACAGTAAATCTCAGTTGCGTCAGGGAGGCTGCGAAAGTATTCCATCGCTTGGTGCATCTGCTCGGCGCTGCCTTCAAATAGCCGTCCGCAGCCTGCGAGAAACAGAGTGTCACCGCAAAACAGCTGTGGCTGATCGCCGTCGAGATAATAGCTGATGTGATCCAGGGTATGGCCTGGGACTTCACGAACCTGCAGTTTTTGGCCGAATAGTTCGACTTGATCACCCTCTTCCAGCTTGTTTTCAATTTTATCGAAGGGGGAGTTTTGCGGGCCATAGACGGTTGCAGAGTGTTCTGCGCTGAGCTGTTCAACACCACCGGTGTGGTCATTATGGTGGTGAGTGATCAGAATAGCGCTTAGCTGTAATCCGTTTTCTTTAAGGTATTGATTTACCTTGTCCGCATCGCCAGGATCGATCACAGCAATCTCATTGCTCTGGGGTGTAGTCAGTGCCCATATATAGTTGTCATTAAAAGCAGAAATCGGCGTGATATTGAACATTTTAAGCCTCGGCTGAATCGGATTTGTCAGATACTGTAGTACACTATGTTTCTACCAAGGTTAACTTATTCATGGCATAGCGTTAAGAGCTTATACAGTATGGTATTTCAACAACAGCCTCAACTCGGCGATTGGTTGCCCGAACTGCGGGACTGGTTTGATACTGAGTTGGGACAGCAGTTACTTTTATCAGAACGACAACTGATGGATCGTCTGCTGCCGACTATGTTTGGCTATCATCTGGTGCAGATTAGTTTTGATAATCGGCTGGATTTAGCACGGGAAAGTTCAGTCAGGCATCAGATTCAGGTCAATCCTATGGCTGAACTGGGGCTGCCAGATACGGCGGTGATTGCCCGTAATGAAGAGCTGCCTTTTGAACATAATAGTATCGATGTCGTAGTGCTTCATCATGCGCTTGATTTTGCTCAAAGCCCCCATCAGGTATTGCGGGAAGCAGCACGCGTGCTGCGCCCCGGTGGCTATTTGTTAAATGTAGGCTTCAACCCGATGAGTTGGTGGGGCGTTTATCGCAAACTAAAATTTAATAAAGATACTGTGCCCTGGCAGGGACATTTTATAAGTCCTCAGCGGATGCATGACTGGTTGGCCTTGCTGGAGCTGACGGAAGTAAAAGTTTTATCTGATTATTATCGTTTACCCTTTGAGAAAGAGTCTTGGCGTCAGAATGGTCGTTTGATTGAATCGATGACCCGTCGCTGCTCTAACCACTGTGGTGCGTTTATGTTACAGGTAGCGCGTAAGGATGTAGGCAGTATTACGCCGATTCATCCTGTTCGCAGAAGCCGAAAATTGATTAATCTGCCATTAGTTGAACCTACAACCCGTGGTGTTCGAGGAAGAGTGAGTGAAGAAAAGAATTAATATTTATACCGACGGTGCATGTAAAGGTAACCCGGGGCCTGGTGGCTGGGGGGCAGTGCTTGAATATGGTGAGCACGCTAAAGAATTATTCGGTGGCGAAATGGAAACGACGAATAACCGAATGGAGTTGATGGCTGCGATAGAAGCGCTAACAATTTTGAAAGAAACTTGCGATATTGTTCTGACCACCGATTCTCAGTATGTGCGCAAGGGTATTACCGAGTGGCTGGCCGGTTGGAAGCGTAATGGCTGGAAAACTTCGGCTAAAAAGCCGGTAAAAAATGCTGATTTATGGAAACGGCTCGATGAGCAAAATGCCCGCCATTCGATAGAGTGGAAGTGGGTTAAAGGCCATAGCGGTCATCCGGGAAACGAGTTAGCCGATCAGCTGGCGAATAAGGGGGTCGAGCTGGCCCTGCAACAGGCATAAGTGATAATTAAGCGATGAGACAGATTGTACTGGATACCGAAACCACCGGTCTAGACCCTAAGCAGGGGCACAGAATTATCGAGATTGGCTGTGTTGAGATGGTAAACCGACGCCTCACGGGGCGTACTTATCATCAATATATAAACCCTGATCGTATTGTTGAAGAGGAAGCTATTCAGGTACACGGTATAACCAATGAATACCTGGAAGATAAGCCCCTTTTTGCCGAGATTCAGCATGAGTTTCTGGACTTTATTCGTGGTGCCGATCTTGTTATTCATAACGCGCCTTTTGATGTTGGCTTTATGGATCATGAGTTTAAACTCTCAGGGCATCCAGAGCGCACCCATAAAATCTGTCAGGTGACCGATACCCTGGCTCTTTCCAGAAAGAAGCACCCGGGCCAGAAAAACAACCTTGATGCTCTTTGTCGCCGATACGGTATAGATAACAGTCATCGTGATCTTCACGGAGCTCTGCTGGACTCAGAGATCCTTGCTGATGTTTATCTGATACTGACGGGTGGACAGAAGAATTTATTGCTGGCAGGCGAAGAGGAAGGGCATGATGGTGTAGATCAGGTTCATCGTCTTGATACCAGCGAGCTGAATCTAAATGTCCGACGGGCTAAAGCAACCGAGCTTGAAGAGCATGATGCTTATATCGCCAGGCTTGATGGAAAAGCAGGTAGTATCTGGAGTCAGATAGATGCTGAGGCGAAAGAAGTGCAATAACAGTGATTTTTGAATACAAAAAAAGCAGGCTTAGAGCCTGCTTTTTTTATGCCTGTAAGTTACCCAGAGAGGTATTACAGGAACAGTGTTACCGCAGTGTAGCCGGTAATGCTCATGACGATTGTATAAGGCAGTGCCATCCAGACCATCTTGCCGTAAGACAGGCGGATAAGCGGCGCTAGTGCTGAGGTTAATAGGAACAGGAATGCAGCCTGACCATTAGGGGTTGCTACGCTGGGAATGTTGGTTCCGGTGTTAATAGCAATGGCCAGCAGGTCGAACTGTTCACGTGAAATGGTTCCGGCTTCCAGAGCTGCCACTACTTCATTGATATAAACGGTCGCTACGAATACATTATCTGAAATGGCAGACAAGAAGCCGTTGGCGATAAAGAATATACCGGGCTGGGCGGCAGCATCCATCTCCAATACCGCAGCGATAATTGGCTGAAACAGATGCTGTTCATGAATAACCGATACCACTGCAAAGAACACTACCAGTAGCGCAGTAAAGGGCAGTGCCTCTTCAAAGGCCTTGCCGATTTGATGTTCCTCAACGATTCCATTGAACGCAGTTAGTAGAATAATGACAGTAAGACCGATCAGGCCGACTGACGCCAAATGGAATGCCAGTGCAAGGATCAGAAATACCGCTACTAGAACCTGCACTAGCAGCTTCATTTTATCGGTGTGCGTGAGTTTTTTATCCTGCTCGATATCAAAGTCTTCTAAAATCGTACGTACTGAGTTAGGGATCTCTGCACCGTAATCAAACCATTTGAGTTTTTCCAGTAGCATACAGGTTGCCAGTCCAGCCACGAGTACAGGCATAGTTACCGGCGCCATGAGAACGAAGAACTGAACAAAATCCCAACCGGCCTTCTGTGCGATCAGTAGATTTTGAGGTTCGCCCACCAGAGTACATACGCCACCTAGTGCCGTACC
>JAGPUU010000418.1 GCA_018067325.1 Amphritea sp. | reverse complement strand
AAAAGATATGGATTATGACTTTTTTGATTAAAAAGTAAAAAACCGCCTGATGGCGGTTTTTTTTGATCTTTCTAGCCACTTCTCAGCTTTATAACGTATCCCGATCCCGAAAACCGATCAGATAGAGAATACCGTCCAAACCCAGGGTAGAAATCGCTTGCTTGGCACTCTTGCGCACTAAAGGTTTAGCTCTGAAGGCAATACCCAGACCTGCAATAGACAGCATTGGCAGGTCGTTAGCTCCATCGCCAACCGCGATAGTCTGCTCTAACCTAATACCCTCTTTTTCAGCAATCTTGCGCAGCAGCTCGGCCTTACGCTTACCATCGACGACGGTACCGGTGACGTTTCCGGTTACCTTACCATCAACGATCTCAAGCTCGTTCGCGTAAACGTAATCAAAGCCCATTTTTCTCTGCAGAAAATTAGCGAAGTAGTTAAATCCACCGGAAAGTATTGCTGTTTTAAAGCCCAAAGCATGAAGATTAGAGACCAACTCTTCAACTCCCTCAGTAAGCGGTAAACGCTGAGCAACACTTTCTAATACAGACTCATCAAGGCCTTTTAACAGCGCCATACGTCGCTTAAAGCTTTCAGTGAAGTCGATCTCACCACGCATCGCTGATTCGGTAATCTCAATCACCTGATCACCCACACCCGCTTCTTTGGCAAGCTCATCAATTACCTCTGCTTCGATCAGAGTTGAGTCCATATCGAATACTACCAAGCGGCGGTTACGACGATAGATATCATCTTTCTGGAAAGCGATATCCACATCCAGATCACTGGCGATACGCAGAAACTCTTCGCGCAACTGAGCGGTATCAGCAGGGGCACCTCGTACTGAAAATTCAACACAAGATTTAGTTTTCGCCTGAGTAGTTGAACCAACTGAAACCCGACCCGACAAACGACTAATGTTATCGATGTTCAGGCCATGATCTGCAGCGGTCTGAGCGACCTTGCCAATATGCTCTGCTGTCACTTTTCGGGCCAGTAAAGTAATGATATGACGAGACTTTCCCTGCTCAGTTACCCAGCTCTCATATTCTTCAGCAGGTACCGGCTCAAAGCGGATATGCATATCCATCTCGTGAGCTTTGAAGAGGATATCCCGTAATAAACTGGATGCCTCTGCTTCCTCAGGCACACCGATCAGGATCCCTAAAGAGAGCGTATTATGGATAACCGACTGACCTATATCGAGAATATCGATATCAAATTTGGCCAGAGTACTGGTAATTGAGGAGGAAACCCCCGGTTTATCCTGACCGGAGATGTTAAGCAAGATAATCTCTTTCATGACCTATTCACAATACGTACTGAAGATGGGCGATTATACCACCGCGATAATTTAATGCTGCTTAAGATCGAAACGTATGCTGCATTTCAGCCCCGCAGGAAGCAGATAATCAGGATTAGGAAGTTTCAGACGAACACCAAAAGTTCCACTGGCAGCATCTAATACACGGTCAACAATAATGACCTTAGCTTGGTGCTGACTTTGTAATGGCTCTTCCAGAGTAACTTCAGCAACATTACCTTTAGCAATTTCACCAAAATAGCGAGCAGGCACAACTGCCTCTATATACAAAGGGTTCAGTTGAGCCACCTGAAGAATGGGTTCCTCTCCCACATATTCACCCGGATCAAGGAAGGTATCAACCACAACCCCTGTGATAGGACTCCTGATGGTTTTCTGTCCAAGGATCGCTTTAGTCTGAGCCATTTCATAACCATACAGACGATTAGTTATAATAATCTCATCTTTCTCCTGCTCAGAGATAAGATTACGCTGGTACAGCTCAATATTCCGCTGAATTGTGCGCTTACCATAGTCCGTCTGTGCCTGATTCAACTTCAGTGTTGCCTGCTCTACCGCTGACCGAAGCTTTACCAGCACTTCACCTTTCTTGACTAGGTCACCACGCTGGACCAACACCTTATCGATCACTCCTACAACTGAACTGGCTATACTAGCGTCCACACTGGGAGTCAGCAGACAATCAGTTGCCGGCGCTCTCTCTGAACTCTTTGTATCCGATCCTGAAGCATCATCGACATTGTGTCCCGACGAATTCAGAGGCTCAGTCAAAAGCTTTTCTGCTTCAGCGTCGGTAACGGCCATGGCACTGCCGGACACTAATACGGCTATCAGTGTAAAGTATCTGATCATTAATCTACGGTTCCTGCGAAGGCTAAAAGTTCTTTCTGCTTGTGATCATACTCAAGGGTTGATTGCCTGGCCAGATAGTTCTGCCGTTCGACAAACTGCTGCTCAGCTCGCAAAAGGCTCAAAGCCGCTTTCTGACCTGCAGTACTACTGATGCCTAGGCTGCGACAGGTTGGTAAAAGACTCTTACCCCGAAGGGATCTGATTGGCTGATCTTCCAGACTAAGTAACATTTCGAAACTACCGGGGTCTCCCTGACGTGCACAACGACCAGCCAATTGCCGATCTACCCGGCTGGACTCATAATGTTCTGTCAGAATCACATGCAAGCCTCCCGCCTCTTTAACGGAGGGCGATAACTTAATGTCAGTACCGCGACCCGCCATATTGGTCGCGACTGTAATCCGTCCCGGCTGTCCTGCCTCAATAACAATATCAGCCTCCTCTTTATCTTCCTTCGCACTAAGAACCTTATGAGCAAGCTTCGATTGTTTCAGATACTCACTGGCCACTTCAGATTCAGCAACAGATGCCGTGCCAATCAGTATAGCTCGCCCCTCTTTAACCAGTTCTCTACAACGCTCTGCAACAGCTTCCCAGCGCGCGTCATTTTCATTAAAAACACGAGAAGCTACTTGGATACGTAGCTCTTTTTTATTAGGCTTTACTGGAGTTACTGCAAGTTGATAGACACGCCAAAGTTCATCTCGGACCTCCCAGGCAGTCCCGGTCATACCTGAAATATGGAGATAACGGCGAAAGAAATTTTGATAGCTGATTCTGGCCAGGGTGATACGCTGCTCAGTTAATTCGCACTCTTCTTTTAACTCAACCATTTGGTGCAAGCCTTTTTCCCAGGAACGGCCTTCCATTACTCGACCAGACAACGGATCAATAAGCTCAACGGCACCTTCTCGCACCAAGTAATCTATATCTAATTGGTAAATAAACCGGGCCAGCAACGCTTTTTGTATAATCTCCTCTCGCCTGATAGAGCCTTTCCAAAGGGGCCCGAGCTCTCGACTCAACGTTTGAATATTCTTACGACCCACTTCAGTAAAATCAACTTCACGCCGATCTTTGTTTACCAAAAAATCTGTCTCTTCCTGGAGCTGAAAAGAGAGTTCCCAGCCCGTTTCAATAAAGCTCTGTTCCTCTTCATTACCTTGTGTACCGGAAATAATTAGAGGCGTACGGGATTCATCAATCAATACTGAATCAACTTCATCCACTAGCGCGAAATGAAGCCCTCGCAGCTGTAATTGCGATTCGACATGGGTGCTATGTAGAGACGCCATTTGCATTCTGATCGGCTGCTTATGGACCAGTTTCATCTGATCTCGCAGGTAATCAAACACCAGCTCTTTACCGGTGATATAGACAATATCGCTCTGATAGGCAACACGCCTGCCAGGCAGATCTACTTCATGAAGAATAACCCCCAGAGATAGGCCAAAACATCGATAAAGCGGCTCCATCTCTTCAGCATCCCGCTCAGTCAGATAGTCATTTACAGTGATTACATGAACAGGAAGCCCAGCCAAAGCCGCAGATATAACAGGTAATACCGCGGTTAGGGTTTTACCTTCTCCCGTTTTCATCTCTGCTATGCGGCCCTGGACCATGATCCAACCGCCCGTTAACTGGCTATCAAAGTGACGCATACCCAATATCCGCCCTGACATCTCACGTATGATAGCGAACTGCTCTGCCAGCAAACGATCATCAAACCCTTCTTGACGAATTAAATCACCTAGTTGCCTGGCGCGCTGTAACAACTCAGATTCAGCCCGCTTCTCTATTCCTTCACTCTGTGATTTAACAGTCGCCAGAAAACGCTTCTGACGCAGCTTCATGCGCCATGGATTCAACTCAAAGCGGCCCATCACATTCCGCTGTAGCCTCTCTAACCAATCAAGATGAACCACAGGTCGTTCCGGCCTATGCCGGTAATCCGCAGGGGCGTGATTGGCTGTCCTGATCATCAGAATTCCAACTCTCGTAAAAGCGTGCGACGAATCTGCCGGTAAATTCTAAAACCAATCGGTTCTGGAGTATGTTCAAAGCGAACATAAACCCGCTCACCAATCCGAGAGACAGGCAGATTATTTACTTGAACGTCAAACAGAAATATCGGATCAAAGGCTTCAGGTTTATCTTGAGACTTTGGATCAAGAGCAAACTGTCCTCCGCCATCAACGGAGAGTGCAGCGCTGGGTAGTTCCTTCTGCGCACTTGGAATCTCTCCCACTGGGATAGCTTCTATAGTGTCATCAATATTCTCAGACACCTTAACCGTCACTCTCTGCAAGTCGTTTCGCACAGCGGCTATATCATTCTGCCCAACGACTGCCCGGACCCGGTAGTCACCCGGCTGCAGTAAATAACCTATCAATGTTCCACGGGGTATATAACGACTCGTGGGATCGACCGGCATTGCGAGTTGAAATACTCCATCAGCAGGGCTTTTCATTACTAATTCTCGTTTTTCTTCAAGTGCTCGTTCAAGCTCAGCCCTGGCCTGGCGAATCTCCTCTTGAATAATACCCGCTTCATTCTGGCGGGCATCAGCTACCGCCGTACGGTAATGAACCAGCAGTTCCTTGATCCGACCTGCGGTTTTATTCAGTTGAGACTCAAGTTCTTCATTGGTACTGACAAACAAAGTCTGTCCGGCCTGCACTTCAGTTCCAGAAGCAACCTTCAGCTCTTTTAGAAAACCATTACTACCCACCGTCAACCGAGACGAATCCGGAGCCCAGAATACGCCATGCACCAAGGTCATACGTGGTACCGGCGCGACAAATAATAACAATCCGATCACTCCCAGCACCGCTATAGTAACCAGAGCGGCTCGCCCTCTTTTCTGTGCCATATTCCTATCCATAAAAAGATATTTTATTATGCTAAACAATGGCTTACCAAACATATTATAAAGCGACAACATAGCCAGAAGAATACCAATAAAAAACAGTTCACTGGCTACAAAAAGAACGATGGTAATGGTGATAAATACTCGATATACAAAACTGCTTATCGAATAAATAAACAACCAACGTGCCTCCCCTTGAGTATAAGCAGGGGATTCTTCATGTTCCTGCCCCAACAAATATTTCTTGCACAAGTACGCCACCTGACGAGTGCCTCTGGAGGCCA
The DNA here is from genome assembly GCA_018067325.1 of Amphritea sp. Lineage (GTDB taxonomy): Bacteria > Pseudomonadota > Gammaproteobacteria > Pseudomonadales > Balneatricaceae > Amphritea. Next base: position 1,944 of record JAGPUU010000418.1, on the reverse strand, counting down.
GGTTTGGAATCTCAAGAAAATCTGACAATACATAGTAGGCATCGAAACGCAGCAATGGATTACCATTAAATAGCAGCGTCGAAACGCCAGCAATCAGCAGGGTATTAAACGCCAGGCTGCGTACTAAACCAGGCTCGGCATACACCCAAACGGCCATTGCCACCGCGGCGATAAACGCTTCAACTATAATTCCCGCACCTGCAACCATCATGCGTGGATACTTACTGCGAAATGCAGCCGATGAGGATGCATCTACATAGGGGATGGGCATAAAAATAAGGAACATTACACCCATTTCATGAACTTCACCGCCCCAACGCTTCAGGGCATAGGCATGACCAAATTCGTGAATCAGCTTCACCACAGGATAAACAAGCCAGATCAGAAATAGATTTTCCGTTGCAAATACACGGTCTGCCAGGTTGTTGGTTAGCTCATCCCAATGATAACCGGCCTGCATCAAAGCCCATCCAATGCACCAGAGCCAGATGACCCCAGTAAAAGGATTAAAAAGCCAACGACTAAAACCCGCTGTACGATTAAGAAAGGGCTCAGGATCAATCAACGGAATCTTGACCGCCATTGGCGATTTAATCATCGCCAACATTTTATTGCGTTTATCCTTTGCCCGACGTCCAGCCGCTTCGGTTATATCGGGAATCACATCAGTCTGAATCAGATCTACTCGATAGAGCTGCGACAACAGCTGAATCACTTCATCCTGCGAGGGCATATCATCGCCCAGCTGATCACCTGCACTGTGCCAGATTTTATCCAGATCCCGCTGGCCATCCATCAAACCAATCAACGCATAGGCCTGTGGTGTAAAACGGTGATATCGACCACTGGCATCATCCTGAATCACATACCAGACATCGCCACGATAAATATGGCGATTAATCTCAATATGAGAGCGCAGGCGGGGTTTTACTGCAGCAACCCGATGCCAAACTGGACTGAAAAGAGAGGTCGACATTAGGGCATCCAGGCCCAGAGTTTCAACTTAAACCACTGTATCAATGGGTAGGTCCAGATCCAGATCAAACGTCGCTCATCCACCTCAACTTTTGCTACACCACCCATTCCTGGACGTAGAACAGGAGAGGGGTCAAGTAATTCAGCCTCTACACGAAAAAAATTACCTCCATCTCTAGCTTCAGTTACTGGCGTTACGCGACGCAGCGTAAACCTAAAGTTTTCCTCAGGCAGGGAATTAAGCACAAGTTTTCCTTGCTGACCTTCCGTAATATCTAGCATACGATGTTCATCAATCCAGATGATAATCCGATAGTTGTCCAAAGGCGAAACTTCAAACAGAAGCTCTCCCTGCCCAACAGAACTACCTAAACGCTGACTCAGGTCTCCACTGACCACCAAACCATCAAAAGGTGCTTTCAGCCGGGTTCGTTGCAATTTACTTTCGACCAGGTCTAACTCCGCCCGGCTTTGTTCCAACTGCGCTTGCAGTACTTTCGCTTCAGCCCTATCCCGTTGAGCGACCGCTTCCTCATACTGCCGCTGCAGTTTTGCTTGCGCACTGAGATACCCCAGTTTCTCCAACGTTAGATCCCGGTCATCTAACCGGCTCATCTCTTCACCAGCACGAACCCTATCCCCCGCCTTTACCATCGCGTCATCAAGGTAACCGTCAAAAGGAGCAACAATTGCCCGTCGCACTTCACCTTCTAGTTGACTATCTGCAGCAACCCGATAAGTACCCATAGCAAAGGTAAAAAACAGACAGATGAGAGCAATACTAAGCAATATCAGTTTACGGCCCAAGTAACCTGCGCCAAATAAGCGTACAAGCTGCGTCCGGGTAGAACGATAAAGATGCTGAAACCAACTACTATCCTGCTTCTCTTTATTACGTAAAACCTCGCTGGAAAGTGCAACGACACTGCAGATACGTCCAACTTCGTGCTCATCAAAAGGTTGGCCTAC
>JAGPUU010000414.1 GCA_018067325.1 Amphritea sp. | reverse complement strand
CCCCAGATTTAGCTTGTTCTAACTCTCCATTGCTATAGACATCAACCAGTCGCCTAATCGCTAACATATGACCGGTATCCGCCGATTTTCGGTAATACTTAACCGCCTTATCTGAATTGACAGGGTAGTTTTGATATCCCTCCTCGAAGATCTTCCCCATCTGATAGGCCGCTTTACTATCACCCTTCTCTGCCGCCCTCTCAATGTAGATAACACCCTGTATTCGATTAGTCATCCCCTCACCACGGAAAAGTAATAGGTGACCGTATACAGAGAGCGCCCGTACACTGCCATTATCGGCGGCATAGCGGAATAATTTCATCACTAGCCGATGTTTAATCTGGGATTTTTTAAACAGCGGAAAGCGAAACAGCTGGAAAGCGAGCCAGCCCAAAAGCGGAGCAAACAAGGTCATAAACAAACGCATCTGATTACCATCTTACAAAACTATAGAGAGTCGTTACAATATCAGAATTCTCTAATATTTAAACCGCCAATAAAAAAGTAGGACTTACATACTGCCCCGCCTCGATAACGGCACTATACAGACTTGCCATACTCAAGAGTTTAGGCTTAAATCATTATCAGTTTAACTATAGAAAATGCATTTTTTATATCTCAAAGGAATAAGCTTAGCTATTCAATCTCCCTTTGAGCAGTACCGGAGACAGATATCCGGTCAGTCATTAAATCGTTACAGGAACCCTAATGAAAACATTTGAAGATAACTCCCTGACGATCGGTGAGACACCACTGGTTCATCTGAACCGAATTGCACCGGGGAAAAAAATCTACGCCAAACTTGAAAGCCGCAACCCGGCAGGCTCAGTAAAATGCCGAATTGGCGCAAATATGATTTGGGCTGCAGAAAAAGATGGCTCTCTAAAACCCGGCATGACCCTGGTAGAACCCACCTCGGGCAATACCGGTATCGCACTGGCATTTGTTACCGCATCACGGGGTTATAAGCTGGCACTCACTATGCCCTCTTCTATGAGCATCGAGCGACGTAAGTTAATGAAGGTATTAGGGGCTGAGATTATCCTGACTGAACCAGCCAAAGGGATGAAAGGCGCCATCGACAAGGCCCAGGAACTGGTCGATACTGATCCTGATACCTACCTGATGCTGCAACAGTTTGAAAATCCAGCAAACCCTCAAATACATGAACAGACCACGGGTCCGGAAATCTGGAAGGACACCGATGGGCAGATTGACATGCTGGTGTCTGGCGTAGGCACCGGCGGTACTATCAGTGGTATCTCCCGTTATATCAAACAGCATAAAGCGATAACCTCTGTTGCTGTAGAACCTACCGCCTCCCCTGTTATCAGCCAGACATTAAATGGTGATGAGGTTAAACCCTCGCCCCATAAAATCCAGGGTATCGGCGCGGGCTTCGTACCCAAAAACCTCGATCTGTCCATTGTGGATCAAGTAGAACAAGTCAGTAACGAAGATTCGATAGAAATGGCTCGTCAGCTAATGTTAAAAGAAGGTATTCTAGCGGGAATCTCTTGTGGCGCAGCACTCACTGCAGCAGTTCGATTAGCTGACCTGCCTGAAAATGCAGAGAAGATGATCGTTGTTATTCTACCTGACTCAGGCGAGCGCTATCTGTCAACGGCCCTGTTTGATGGAATGTTCACTGAGAACGAATTAGTTCAGTAATTTGGCCAGACATATTAGAAACACAAAAAAACCGGGCCAAGCCCGGTTTTTTTATTGATGCTTTTTATTGAACTGTTCTAACGATAGTAAGGGTTAAGACACCATTTTCCGAATCTCATCATGACTAGGAAAAGTAGAAAGATGATCGACGAAAGTGCGTCCATCACTCAGCTTACGTATCGTATACCAACGCGCTTTGCGTTCTTCTCCTTTGAAATGACCATCCACTTCAAAGTTTTCACCATCTACACCAAGTACTGCAATGGTTTTAGTAATCGCCTCGCTTTGCATAATCGGGCTCCGCTTTTATTATTTTGTCACTTTGCTTTTTAGCAGTCTCTCTTTGATAGCCTATCTTGAATGAATTCCCTTGGATGAGAAGCCACTCACGATGAGCAATAGCATCTCAAAACTGCTGCAGTCTATTCTCCAGAATATTTTGCATATTCTTTAAAGTTTAGCTTAGAACAGGTGTTTTACAAGCCAGTGACAGTTTACTGAACCTTATATTACCACTGGGATAAGTGCCCTTAACGGTAGACAAAACAGAGCTATGCCAGGGACTCCAACCAGTCAATCGATGGCGCAAAAAATGCTTGCCCAGTTACCGCCTGGCTATAGTGTAAGAGATGGTCATGATTTCCAGCCCCATCGCCCAAGATCATACTCTCCAGCATCTGCGTAAAGGGCACCGGTGAGCGACCGTAAGAGGCAAATAACAACCCCCTTTGACTCAGGTTACCGTAAGGCATACTGTGCCTCAAAATCTCAACAGACTTACCTTGTGCATCTTTCAGCGAGGTTCGTTTGGTATGTGAAAACGAAGGTTTATCCGCGCTGGCGTACTCCCTATTATCCGCTTTGGTACGACCCAATATGTCTTCCTGTTGCTTCACAGATACACGATTCCAGGCCTCCAGATCATGCTCATAGCGCTGCAGATGGATATAGCTACCGCCACTGAAAATTGGATCGTTATCCCCTACCAGAGCCACCTCTGCACGATGATCTCCCTGAGGGTTCTCAGTACCATCCACAAAACCGGTCAGATCCCGACTATCTAAGTAGCGGAACCCATGAACCTCCTCAACGAGAGCCACACTATCCGCTAACCGGCTCTGCAATAGCACTGCCGCTTCATAATTCAGATCATGTCGCTCTGAGCGGATATGCAGCAGTAGATCAACCGGAGTATGTGGCGCATCTAAAGCCTGATCTTTCAACGCAGGAAAAGCGGCCAATTCCGAGGGCCTTTCGCCCGGATTTAACCGGTCCCAAAACTCACTACCAATAGCAACCGTGATATGTAGATCAGCCCCAGGATAACGCTGTCTAAAGGACAATTCAGTCGCAGGAATACCTGACATCACCTGTCGAAGGTTTACTATCGAATCAGTTTTAGGGTTTATATTCAGGGTAATAAAAAGTGCATCGGTGTTAGCTTCAGCGATAACACCCGATTGAAAGCGGGCCATAACGAACTCCATATCAAATTAAGCCTTAGAGCGGTGCGAATAAGCCCAGTATATAAAGAGATTGTTCACAAGTAAGCTTAGCTTTATTTATTGAGCTGATTTACACAATCTATAAGCTATTTAACGATACAGAACATCACTGCCATATTTGAGTTCCAGCGGCAGACGTTCCTTACGGGTCATCCCTTTTACTACCAGGCCATAGGAACGATCGATCATTCGCTCCAATTCACCCGCAGGAATACTGCCATCAAGCAGTACAGTGTTCCAGTGTCGTTTATTCATATGAAAGCCCGGTGATACGGCACTGAAAACATCCCGCAGCATCTGTGCTTCATCGGGGTTACATTTGAGATTCATCCGGGCGACCCCGGCTTGATAAGAGAGCGTTGCAAACATCTTATTGCGGACTTTCAACACAGCGACATCGGGATAAAAGGGGAAATCTTCCCAGGCTTCCGGGCGACTGAGCATATAGGTTCGGGCGGCCTGATAATCCATAGATAACCTCCTTTAATAAGCACTGACATCTGTTCTAATACCAACCCCTAACTGGGCCTATTTATCAATTGCCACCGGCCGCTGTGGGTCACGAATCCACTCACTCCAGGAACCAGGATAAACTTTTGCGCCCTTAAGCCCGGCATGCTCCATCGTCAACAGATTATGACATGCTGTAACGCCTGAGCCGCAATAGTGTGCTACCTCGCTTGATTCATAACCTTCGATAAAACCAAGCCACTCCTGTTGCAAAGTTTCAGCGCTTTTAAAACATCCATCTGCAGTCAGATTTAACTGTAGTGGACGGTTAACCGCACCCGGAATATGCCCCGCTACTGGATCGATTGGTTCCTGTTCACCCCTATAACGTTCCGGGGACCGGGCATCAACTAATAACCCATCAGAAGCAAAGCCAGCAACCTGTTCAAGTGGCAATATCATTGAAAGATCAGGCTCGCCACTAAATGTTCCGAGAGATACTGAAGACTCCTGATCTGAGACATCCCCACTAGCGGCAATCCAGGCAGGATAACCACCATCCAACACTGACACTGTAAAGTGCCCTAACACCCGGAACAACCACCAGGCTCTGGCAGCCATCGCACCGCCGCAGTCATCATAAACCACAACCTGAGTATCATTGTTTACACCACAGGAGCGGATTTTTTCGACGAGCTGAGTAAAGCTGGGTAGCGGATGACGACCGGAGTCAGCGGTTACAGGCGCTGAAAGATCATGATCCAAATGGAGATATCCAGCACCAGGAATATGCCCCTCAAGGAAGACCCGCTCCCCCTGATCAGGAGCGGTTAGGTAGGATCGACAGTCCAACACCACTGTTGCAGAGCTTTTTGCCTGTAACAGGTCGCTCAGTTCTGACACTGAGATCAACGTGGTAAACATCAACTAGCCTCCTTGAAAATCTCTATCAGAGTTCACTTTTTAGGGTTTAGCTTAATAAACCAGCAAACTCTTCGCGTAACAGATCCAGTTCATTCTGAGCTTTCTGTTTGGCTTTTTTCTTCAGCGATTCGATAGCTGACTCTTTCTCTGAAACCAGCAACTTAGCTTCTGCAGTACTGTCTTCTGCATTATTTACCCGGTCCAACATCGGCTTTAGCTGCATTAGGATAGCACGACGGCGACCCTCTTCAGCCCGGGCAATCTGCTCAGCAGACTGCTCTTTATCTTTTTTAGCTTCCTGCTGAACACCCGCTTCAGGCTGCCAGGTTAATGGGCGGATGCCCACAGCCACACGGGCCTTATCCAAGAATGGTGAGGCGTGACGACGGGCCTTCTCCGCACCTTTATGCAATTGCTGCTCAACATAACCCAGATCGCCCATCAGGCGATTATACTCACCCCGTGGTTTAGTAAGATAACTATCCAGATACTCAAACAACTCTTTCTTAGCATCACCCCAACCAATACCGTTTTCAAACCGAGTACGCATCTGGGCTTGCTCAGCAACAGAGGCAAAATTAGCATACAGCTGGAATATTGTGCTGTTATCTGCATCTTTAGGTTCGCCAGGCTCAAGAGCATCGGTCTTAACCTGCTTGATCAACTTATACAGCTCATCTGAAGAGCTGAACAAAGGGATCGTATTATCATAGCTCTTAGACATCTTCCGTCCATCCAGACCCGGAATAAGCTGCGTCTGCTCATCCACCTGAGCTTCCGGTAGATTAAACAGCGTGCCATAGGTGTGATTAAAACGACCTGCAATATCCCGTGCCATCTCGATATGCTGAATCTGATCTTTACCTACCGGAATAATATCGGCGTTGAACATCAAAATATCAGCCGCCATCAGTATAGGATAGCTAAACAATCCCATAGTGACGTCATCGTCATCCTGTCGACCCGCTTCACGGTTGGCATCAACAGACGCCTTATACGCATGGGAACGGTTCATCAGACCTTTAGAGGTCATACAGGTAAGAATCCAGGTCAGCTCTGTAATCTCTGGTATATCGGTCTGACGGTAAAAAGTCGCCTTATCAGTATCCAAGCCGAGTGCCAGCCAGGTAGCCGCGATTTCCCGGGTAGAGCTGGCCACCCGCTCAGGATCATGACACTTAATCAACGCATGGAAATCAGCCAGAAAGAAATAACTGTCATTATTGCTGTTCAGACTGGCTTCAATTGCGGGCTTAATGGCACCTAGGTAGTTACCAATATGTGGGGTACCGGTGGTTGTTATACCGGTCAGAACTGTCTGCTTGGTCATCGGATTATCTTTTTCTGAAAGCTAACTAAAATTGCGCCTTATAATACAAGAAAATCGATGTTATAGCCTCTGAAATCAATAGAGTATCCCTTAGAAGGGTTTTTTCAGACAGTGATCAGTGGTACAAATAGCCATCTCTTATGTAAGGAATGATTATGTTAGCGCTTTTCCCTTCGTTTATTGTCCTCGGCTCACTGCTGGTAACACTGTTTATTATGCTCAAACGAGCACCCGATCGTCAGCCAGGTACGATTGTCAGTGGTATCATTATGACCGCCCTCTGCTTCGTCGGCGGGATGCTCGTCTCAGCGATGTATACCCGTGCGGTTGGCAATGAGAACGCAGACCCGCTCATTATTTCGATACTGGTCGTTATAGGCACTTTTTGCGCCTTGGCAATCTATATCAAGTTGGATAAAAAGCAGAAGCTGGTCCGCAAACAAGACAGTAACGATTAAGCTTATCACTACAGCCTTTGACAAAGCCTCTCTCCTGACCAAGACTGTATAGACAGTCAATAACGGAGGTTTCAATGGACAGATCAGTTCATACTATGAATACCCTGTTTGAGCAGTTGGGGCTGCCCGGCGAAGATTCATATATCGATCAGTTTATCCGCACCCATACCCTTTTCAGTCAAAAAATCAGGCTGGATGAGGCAACATTCTGGTCGGCTAGTCAGGCCAGCTTTATCAAAGAGAGCCTGGACAATGATTCGGACTGGAGTGAAGTGGTGGACGAGCTAAACGTACAGCTCCACTCCTGAGAAACAGCTAGAAAGCTCAGAACTATCACACTGATAGCGACAACTAATCAGGCCAGCTCTTCCCAGTGCTGGCCTTTTTAGTTTAGGATCAGATCATTATCCGAAAATGACACAAGAAAACTATGCTACTAGTTATCTCCCCTGCAAAAAATCTCGACTATGAGACTCCGGCCACAACTAGCCGCTTTACACAGCCACAGCATCTGGAGCATTCCAGCCAGCTGATTCAACAACTGCGCGCCTACTCAGTACAGGATATAGCCGAGCTGATGAAACTCAGCGATAAGCTTTCAGCGCTCAATGTTGCCCGCTATGAAAGCTGGTCACAGCCCTTTAACAGCGATAATGCCAAACAGGCAGTACTGGCATTCAACGGGGATGTATACAGTGGTCTTAATGCGGAAGATTTTAACGAAGCTGAACTAGATTTCGCCCAGAAACATCTGCGCATCCTGTCAGGCCTGTATGGCGTGCTAAAGCCTCTGGACCTGATGCAGCCTTACCGACTGGAGATGGGCACTAAGCTGACAAACAGCCGCGGAAAGAACCTCTACGCGTTCTGGGGCGACATTGTCACCGACGATTTGAACCTATCTCTGACAGAGGAAGAACAACCGGTACTGGTTAACCTGGCCTCAAATGAGTACTTTAAATCGGTTAAGCCTAAAAACCTTCAGGGCAGAATGGTCACTCCTGTGTTTAAGGACTGGAAAAATGGACAATATAAAATCATTAGCTTCTTTGCCAAGAAAGCCCGCGGGCTGATGTGTCGCTACGCTATTAAAAACAAGATCACCGACGCTGAACAGCTGAAGAACTTTGATCTGGGTGGCTACCAATATGACGAAAGCCTTTCTAAAGAAGATACCTGGGTATATACCCGTAAAGAAATTTAATTAGAGAAAACCGTTCGCTTAAACAAAAAACGCAGCCAATGGCTGCGTTTTTTTATAGCTAAACTTCAGCAATCAGGGCTGCTGAATTCCTACAATAACCCAATCAGAATCATCTCCGTTCATCTCTCGACGCAGATGCCAGATCTCACTGAATTCTGTAGTGTCATCACTATCTTCTTTAAGCCAACCATAGAAGTTAACTGAAGCGATAACATGATCATCATTATCGATGAAATTAGCCATTTCCGCCATCACAGAGACAACTTCGGTCTTCTGGTCTGCCGTCTGTTGAGCTCGCTCCTGCTTGAGTGTCTCTAACAATTCAGGCGTAGTGTAGGTTTGAATGTCGTCCCAGTCACTTCGGTCCCATGCTTGTTGCAAGTGAGTAAAGTGCCCCTTTGCACCCTCTACAAAAGCTTGCTCATTAAACCACTCAGGTAGTGACAAAGGTTCAGAATCAAAACCCGCCCCGGCTGCAGGAGGTACATTCTGATATGTTTCGCTCTCAGACTGCTGTTGCGTTTCAGGTTGCTCGCGTTGATGGCCCGCATACTGCGGTTGCTGAGCCCGCTTCATCCCAGCGAAAATTTTCACCGCGACAAAAATCAACAGACCAATGAGTAGAATATCCATAAACTGAATACCGTCAAAAGCACCACCTAAGAACAGTGCACCTAACAAACCACCGGCTAACAAACCTCCCATCAAACCACCAAAACCACTACGGCGCGGCTGACCTGCCTTATTAGCCGTTCCACTGGTTGGTGCTGCCTGCTGTTTTGAAGGAGCTGCAGGCTGAACACGCTTAGGTGACGAGAAAGACTTACCCAAACTAAAACCACCGCCGAAGCGCTTGGCTTCAGCTTCAGGCACTAACATGCCAAAGCTGATAATCAGGGCAAAAAATGAAACCAACAGTGTTCGCATAGAAACTCCTTCGCAAAATTTAAGGCACTCAGTACACAACCTGTATTACGCAGGTGCCTTTTTATCATTGTGTTTGCGACCGGTAATGATCGCCAGATAGATTCCGCTGAATATTAGCCCCATCCCTATAAAATGGAAAGGCTCAACGGTTTCATTAAGAAAGATAACTGACAGAATTAGACCAAACGGCGGCATCAGGTGAATAAACAGGCCAGCTTTAGCTGCCCCTAGTTGAGCAACGCCTCTATTCCAAAAAAGGTAGGAAAGAATCGAGGGGCAAATTGCCATATACAAAATAGCCGATACCGTAGAGGAACTCCACACTGGCCGTTCACCAGCAAGAAACTCCGTCAGCATAAACGGGAAGAGCACAATAGCACCGACCAACACAGTAAAACCAAAAAAGGTTAAACCATCCAACTCAGTAGGCTTCCAGCGAAGCAATACTGAATAAGCGGACCAACTAAGTACCGCAGCCAAAATCCAAAGATCACCACGATTAAAGGAGAGTGTCAGCAATACCTGCGGATCGCCCTTGGCCACCAGCATCAAGACACCGGTTAACGAGAGACAAACACCAAACCACTGTCGCCGGACAACCGTCTCTCCCAGAAACCATGATGTTATTACCAAAATAAGTATCGGTATTGCCGACTGCATCAGCGTCGCATTAGTCGCCTGTGTGGTTTGCACCCCCATATAAATAAAGGAGTTAAAACAGACCACACCGAGCACAGATAGTAGTACTAGAATTGGCAAGTTAGTCCGAATAAGTACCCGCTTGCGCCAGATTCGAGGCAGTACAAAAGGCAAAATAATGAGTAACGCCAGCCCCCAACGCATAAATGACATCGTCAATGGCGGGAAGTCAGCGTGTATTCCACGGGCAGTCACAAAGTTACCGGCCCAGAACAGAACAGTCATCGTCAGAAAGAAATAGGGCATCAGACTCGCTTCAGTAGTTTAGCCAAAAGGTTATGACTGGGCTCTTCCCCGGTCTGTAGATAAAAGAGAATATTGTAGTTATTAATACTCCAGCTCATCTGATCACTGGCGTCAGCAAGACCGCAGAACAAGATCTGGTCGCCCTCTTCCAAAACAGTCAACTCACCGGGTAAAAGTTTCAAATCACCGTTGCGCCTCAACATCAGTGGGAAACAGCGAAGTTGATCCTTGCGGTGGCGAGGGTCTTTCATCAGGACACTCAGTTTCACCGGCGTAGATTCGGCCGAAACAGCTATGATTGCCGGCGTTTCGGCTTCATTCACAGTAATAGACCAACTATCCAGCTCTCTGTCATCAGCGATACTACTCATCCGGTTTAGCAACGTATGCGCCCAGACATCGTCCTGTTGCTGCATCTGTTCAATAAACATCGGTAGTAGCGGGGTCTTAAGTTTTGCCAGAATCCGGTTTGCGATTATCCGTCCCGACTCCATAATAAAATCAGCATTCGAGTTCTTATAAACCAGTGTATTGGTATTCAGATTCTGGCGAACCACCGTGACCAATTTCGGGTTCAACTCATGCGCGGTCATAATGATCGACAGATTATCTGCATCGTTATCTGTGCCAGCGATAATGCCTACAGCATCACGAACCCCGGCTGTCTCAAGGGTCGCCGCCTCGGTTCCCAGCCCGACAACCGTATTTTTATAATTTTTCAACTGACGCTCATCATCATCCAATAGCACCAGTTCCACATCATGCTTTGCAAACTCATAGTAGAGCGCCTTACCGAAACGACCCAACCCACAGATAATCCAGAGCCCACTGGTTTTTTTATAAGCACTGGATAGCGGTCGATGATCAGGATTAATTAACCAATCATAAACCAGATGCATATAGGGCGAGTGAGCCGCTAAAGACAGGTATTCGGCATAGGCTCTGAATGGATCGACAATATGATCGGTACCAAAAGATGACAGATTACGGGCATTTACCTCTGACTCAGTCCTGGAGACAACCACCCGCTGAGGCGCCAACAACTTACTGGCAATTGAGATCGATAGATTCACATTATCATTATTAGTTAGCGCCAGAACACCCACACAGGAAGCATGCTGTAAGCCTGCATCATCTAGCGCTTCGGGTAGCGAAGCATCAGCACAAAGCCCCGGCACCCGAGTCAACAGGTCATCCATTTCAAGCCGATCGATACGCTCTTGATTGATATCGATCACAACCGCACGAATCCCCCGCTCGCTGAGCTTTTTGATAATGGCACTTCCCGTTATGCCGTAGCCACACACCAGATAGAAAGGCTCATAAAAATTACTGACTTCGTTTACGAAGGAGCGGCGTCTTAACATCCGCCCGAATACTGGCTCCTGAAACAGCGCTAGCAGCGAACCAATACTGTACAGCCAGGAGATAACCGTGCCGTAAATTGAAACCAGCGTCCAGACACGTTGTGCCGCAGTGAAAGCATAGGGAATCTCACCAAAACCTATCGTTGAGCCCATGAAACTAACGAAATAGACAGCATGGAAGAAATCCATATGCCACACATTACCCTGATCATCTTGACCGGGGATGATGACGAACCCAACGGTGGAGACCGAATAGATAACGATCAGAATGATCAGGGGTTGCCGCAGTCTACGCAGCAGCAGATAGAAAATATCGTTCATGCTGGTCCGCCTTTAACGACGTACAACAATCGTCTCGACCATCAGCAGAATCACCGACACTACGTTAGCCAGCAACGCTCCGCCGGACAAAGATACAACGCTGCTAATCATTTCGGGAGTAACACCATCAACCGATATTTGTGCACCATAGCCCCAAATCATTGCCGCCACTACCAGCTGGAGGTCAGCAACCAGACTGGTTGCCAGCATCAATGCGCCTAT
>JAGPUU010000396.1 GCA_018067325.1 Amphritea sp. | reverse complement strand
GCAATTGCCTGAGGCTGTATTATGCCGTCTTTATCTGGGTCCAGATAAGTCACTTCAAAACCTTCACGCTCTAACTGACGACAGGTATCAAGAACCGCCTTATGCTCAATCTTGGACGTGATGATGTGCTTACCCTTCTTTTGATAGAAGTGAGCAACACCTTTAATAGCCAGGTTATCAGACTCTGTCGCACCTGAGGTCCAGACGATCTCGCGTGGATCAGCATTAAGCAAATCAGCAACCTGACGGCGAGCTGTTTCAACAGCTTCTTCAGCTTTCCAGCCATACAGGTGTGAACGGGATGCCGGGTTACCGAAATTACCGTCCATTGTGAGACACTCAATCATCTTCTCCGCAACCCGAGGATCAACCGGGGTCGTTGCGGAATAATCAAAGTAGATTGGTAATTTCATTATCTATACTTCTCCAAAAAAACTGAACCAAAAGGTCAGACGGTTACTTTTGCTGAAATCAATGAATCTTCAAACGACGCATTATGCCCACGATTCTGGCGCTCTGCCACAGATCGGACATCTTTTCTTGCCATAAGATCAGCCAGGCTTATCTTACTTAGAAAATCATGAATCTGACTACTCAGGTCGCACCATAAGTGATGGGTAAGACATATATTACCATCCTGACAACTACCGGTATGCCCGCAGCCTGTGGCATCGACTGATTCATTGACCGCATCGATCACCTGAGCCACATCTATATCCTGCTGTTCGCGGTTAAGCTGGTATCCACCGCCAGGTCCACGTACACTTCGTACCAGTTCATTACGGCGCAGTTTTGCAAATAACTGTTCGAGATAGGAAAGGGAGATACCCTGCCTCTCGGAGATATCTGCCAGACTTACCGGCCCGTTCCCGGCATGTATTGCCAGATCGAGCATTGCTGTTACCGCATACCGGCCTTTTGTTGTTAATCGCATCGCTTAGCCTCTTTATCTTTTTCGTCCTGCGACGAAGCTGCAAGCATTATGCAATAACCAACCTTTTTGGTCAACTATTTAACCAACTAAAACAGTCAACTTTATAGCCCCACAATAAACAATGTTACTTCGTCCACACCAATCTCGAATATCACCGATATCAGCGACGATTACACTTCTGAATTGCAGTCAGCATTCCTCGCAGAATATTAACCTCAATCTTATCCGGGAGCGCTCTTAAGAAAAGCCGACGCAATCTGGGCATTAAGTTTCTTGGTTTTTCCGGATCAAGAAACTCCACATCAGTCAAAGTCTCTTCAAGATGATCAAACAACCGTTCAAGCTCACCATTATCTGCCAGCTCAACATCCCATTCCGTTCCCCACTGAGGCCTTGCCTCATCAGCCCCCAATACCTTAGACATCCGCAGCTCATAAGTAATCACCTGAACGGCTGCCGCAATATTGAGCGAACTAAACTCCTCATTAACCGGAATATGAACATGATGATGACACCGCTGCAGCTCATCATTAGTTAATCCTCGATCCTCCCGACCAAAGAGCACCGCAACCCGGACATCTTCAGGCAACGGTTCTACAATAGCAGCAAGTTCTCGCGGATTAACGATCGGCCATGGAATCGTTCGGCTGCGAGCACTGGCCCCGACAACCAACTGGCAATCACTCAACGCCTGGTCGAGATTATCAACCACTTGCGCATTTTCCAGAACATCTGTAGCACCTGCCGCACGGGCATCAGCATCCCCATGTGGGAACTTTCTCGGCTCAACCAAACACAGATCAGACAAACCCATGTTTTTCATCGCCCTGGCCGCCGCACCAATATTGCCTGGATGAGAGGTGTTAACCAGTACAATTCGGATGTTTTTCAGCATCTTTAACCCGCCCGCATTAAAAAAGGCCGCTATTTTACCAGATAATTACCAACTATTAATCCCGAACGGTTCTTTATATGGCAACTGTTTTGTATAATGCCCGCTTTGGTTCCCTTATTGGTATTTTACAGATGCAACCGATGGTTAATATCGCCCTGCGCGGAGCTCGCGCCGCAGGTGAACAGATCACCCGTTCAGTAGAACGACTTGATCTGATCAAATCTGAGCAAGCAAGTGTTAGCGAATATCTCGAAGACACTTGCACACAAGCTGAACGCATTATCGTTAACACGATCCATAAGGCGTATCCCGATCATCAGATAAACTGTGAATACACCGGCACCCATAAACCTGAAGATAGGGTTTGCGATGTAATCTGGACAGTTAATCCTATCGACAGCATTTCAAACTTTTCTAACGCTCTGCCAGTCTTTGCTTTAAGCCTAGCCTGTCATCAGCGCGGTAAGCTTGAACACGCCATTATTCTCAACCCCATCACGGGCGAAGAGTTTACGGCGAGTCGCGGCAGAGGCGCACAGATGAACGGCAAACGCTTGCGCGTCAGCAATCGCAAGCTGCTTGATGGCTCCCTAATCGGCAGCGGATTCTTTGGCCGCAGCAGTGATAAAGAGAATCTGGACAACTTCCAGGAGATCTTCAAAAACATCACACTGGAAAGCGGCAGCATTTACAGCGGTGGCTCACCAGCATTGAACCTGGCATACACTGCAGCAGGACGCCTGGACGGTTTCTTCCAGTTCGGCCTGAATCAATGGGAAATGGAAGCTGGTATCCTGATGATTCAGGAAGCGGGCGGACTATTAGCAGATTTCACTGGCGACAATAATTACAAGTCATCAGGTAACCTGGTGGCAGGTAATCCGAAAATGCTAAAAGCCCTACTACAGAATATTCGCCCTGCCATGAGCGAAAAATCTAAGTAAACACTGCAGCACACATTCAATACAAAAACCGGGCTATGCCCGGTTTTTTTTGTTCTCTCGAACAAAAAACCAGGCATAAAAAAACCCGGCACCAGGCCGGGTTTTCTTTTCCGTCTTGCTAAATCCAGGACTCAGGCATCAAACGGATGACGCAGAACAATTGTCTCAACCCGATCAGGACCTGTTGAGATGATATCAATCGGCGCACCGACCAGCTCTTCAAGGCGCTTAATATAAGCAACCGCCGCCGCTGGCAACTCTTCCAGCGTTTGCGCACCCAGAGTAGTCTCTGTCCAACCTGGCATTGACTCATAAACCGGCTGAACCGCGTCATAATCCTCGCTACCACTGAGGGAAGTTACAACATTACCCTGCGCATCTTTATAGCCGATGCAAATTTCTATACTTTCCAGACCATCCAGAACATCCAGCTTAGTCAGGCAAACACCGGATACTGAGTTAATTTGAATCGCATGCTTCAGTGCTACCGCGTCAAACCAACCACAACGACGGGCACGGCCAGTAGTCGCACCAAATTCGCGACCACGCTCAGCCAGACGCTCGCCAATTGCGCAATCCAACTGAGTCGGGAACGGACCAGAGCCAACACGTGTCGTATAAGCCTTAGTAATACCCAGAATATAATCCAGGTATAGCGGACCAAAACCACTACCGGTCGATGCTCCACCCGCTGTGGTATTAGAAGAGGTAACAAATGGGTAGGTACCGTGGTCAATATCCAGCAACGAACCTTGAGCACCCTCAAACATAATGCTTTCACCACGCTCACGATACCCGTGTAGCATCGCAGTAACATCAGCTACCATCGGACGCATCACCTCAGCCATTTCCAGCGCTTCTTTCAGCACCTCATCATAGCTAACCGGCTCAGCCTGATAGTAGTTTTGCAGCATGAAGTTGTGATATTCCATCACCTCTTTAAGCTTCACCGCAAAACGTTCCGGATTCATCAGATCATCCAGACGCAAACCGCGACGCGCCACCTTATCTTCATAAGCAGGACCAATACCGCGGCCGGTAGTACCGATTTTCGCATTACCACGAGCCGTCTCACGCGCAACATCCAACGCAACATGGTATGGCAAGATCAGCGGACAAGCCGGACTCAGACGCAGACGCTCACGTACTGGCACACCCTTATCTTCCAGCTCTTTAATCTCTTTCAGCAGCGCTTCTGGTGACAGCACTACGCCATTACCAATCAGGCACAACACGTTTTCACGCAGTACGCCGGATGGAATCAGGTGTAGTACGGTTTTTTCACCGTCAATTACTAGCGTATGACCAGCATTGTGACCACCCTGAAAGCGCGCCACGACAGACGCCTGATCGGTTAACAAGTCGACGATTTTACCTTTACCTTCGTCGCCCCACTGCGTTCCTAAAACAACTACGTTTTTGCCCATTGGTTGTCTCTGACTCTTAATCTAACTTAAAAATTTACAGGCTCTCGAGAACCCAAGCTCCATCCTGCTGCACCAACTGATGAGTAAACTGTTGTTGATCTTCCACAACAGACTCATCCAACAACTGGACAACACGCTCACCCTGAGCTCTCAATTCAGCCACAGCGTCCATTGCTGCTGCGTTATCAGTAACCGGCACCAGCACGCTCTTACGCGCCAATTCTTCCTTAGAAGCAGACAACTCCACTAGAGTTTTCAGATCTGCACTAAACCCGGTTGCCGGACGGGCACGACCAAAGTCACGCCCCACTTCATCATAACGACCACCCTTAGCCACCGCTTGTCCAAACGAAGGAACATAAGCAGCAAACACAACACCGGTGTGGTAGTTATAGCCCCGCAGCTCACTAAGATCGAAATAAAGATCCAGTTGCGGGTAGCGACTAGAAATCCGTGCCGCAAGGGCATCAAGATAATCCAACGCTTCAATAATCGATTCATCAACATCAGCAAAGCAGTCACGCGCCTGTTGCAGCACTTCACGACCGCCATGCAATGTTGGTAATACCGCCAAATAAGTTTTAACAGCTTCAGTCAGATCCGACTGCTCCAGAAAAAACGCAATCTCTGGCAGATCCTTACGTTGCAGTAGTTCAAAGTACTCTGCTTCCTGATCCGCACTCAAAGCAGCGTCGCCGATCAAACCACGGTATATACCCACATGGCCTAAATCCAGACTCAGTTCCCGATTCACCTGCATCGCATTCAGGGTTTCAACCATCAGCGAAATAATTTCAACATCGCTGGCAACACCGGAATGACCAAACAGCTCAGCACCCACCTGCAGTGGATTACGCGAAGCCAGGGGATTTGCCGGAAGAGTATGCAGCACCGTACTACAGTAACAAAAACGAACAGGCCCTTGATGGGTCAAACGATTCGCATCGATACGAGCAACCTGCTGAGTTATATCAGCACGTACGCCCAACATCCGCCCCGTTAACTGATCCGTTACCTTGAAGGTATTCAGCTCCAGATCACGACCTACGCCAACCAATAAAGAATCAAGATGTTCAATCAGCGGCGTCATGACTAATTCATAACCCCAGCTATCATACAGATTCAATAAACGGCGACGCGCCGACTCTACCTGTTGTGCCTGAGGCGGTAGCACCTCTTTGACGCCGTCTGGTAACAACCAGCGTTCTGCCAACGTCATGCAACTCTCCGAAATACAGTGAATCAGTTAAATATATACAGCAAGATGACCCCAGCCATCATGCTTATAAAACCTGTTATGCGCAGCCCTTGATTACTCACCAGCGCTAACTGATGCACAAGATTTCGCCAGCGCTGTGGATAGAGAAAAGGGACAATTCCTTCCAACACCAACATCAGACAGAAACCTATCAGTAACTGATGCCATAAATCAGAATTCATTACCTACCTCAACACAACGACATAGCCGCCACATAAAAAAACCGGGTCAAAACCCGGTTGCGGAATACTACCACGAAATAGGCGCTTTAGTGCAGCCTATTCCGCGTATTTTTTATACAACAATTAGCGAATACTGATCACTTTCCGTTGGGGTTACCCAGATAACGGAAGAATTCACTATCAGGCTTTAACACCATGATATCGCCCTGCTGACCAAAGGCCTTTTTATAGGCATTCAGACTACGATAAAAGGAGTAAAACTCAGCATCTTCGTTGTATGCATCAGCGTAAATCTTAGCCGCCAGCGCATCCCCTTCACCACGTACTTGCTGAGCATCACGATAGGCATTAGCTTCAAGCACGGCTTTCTGACGATCTGCATCAGCCCGAATACCTTCTGCAAACTCCTTACCGCGTGAACGCAACTCACGGGCTTCCCGCTCACGCTCAGTTCTCATACGCTCATAAACCGAGGCAGATACTTCCTGAGGGAGATCAATTTTCTTAATCCGAATATCGATCATCTCAATACCCAGTTCGTCTATAGTCTGAATACTCAACTGCTCAACCAGCTCAGACATCAGTTCATCACGCTCGCCGGATACCACTTCGGTCAGCGTACGCTCACCAAACTGATTTCGAAGACCCGCATCCACGTTAGGGAAGAGCAGATCTGCCGCTTTATACTGATCACCGGATGTAGCGGTGTAGTATTTCTGCGGATCAACCACTCGCCATTTGATGAAAGAATCAACAATCAGACGTTTCTTCTCGATGGTCAGATACGCTTGAGGCTGCGCATCAAGGGTCAAAATCCGTCCATCAAATTTGCGCACTTTGTTAACAACCGGCCACATAATATGCAGACCCGGCTGAATATCCGCGTTAACGATTTCACCAAATTTTAGCAATACAGCCCTATCAGTCTCTTTAATGATATAGAGAGAGTTAAAGCTAACCATTAGCAGCAATAGCGCGATCACCAGCGCCGTCATAGATTTACCTGACATTAGCGTGCCTCCCTACCTGTAGATTGCTGACGCTGACGAAGTTGCTCGATCACTTGATCAGTCACTTCACTAAGATCAGAACTGTTCAAACTTCCTCCTCCGCTGCTAATTGAAGTCCGCGGACGATTCTCGACCAGCTTATCCAGCGGCAAGTACATCATGTTATTTCCACCTTCGACATCGATCAAAACCTTAGAATTGTTCGACAGCACATGCTCCATCGCATCAAGATATAGACGCTCACGGGTCACTTCAGGGGCTTTTGCATACTCGGTCAGCAATGCGGTGAAACGCTGCGCGTCACCATCTGCTTGAGCAACAACCCGCTCCCGGTAACCATTAGCCTCTTCCTTCATACGCTGAGCGATACCCCGCGCTTCAGGAATAATACCGTTACGGTAAGACTCGGACTGGTTCATGGAACGCTGCTCATCCTCACGGGCCTTGATCACGTCATCAAACGCATCCTGAACCTGAGAAGGCGCTTTCGCTTCCTTTATATTGACCTGAGTAATACGCAAACCGGTCTCATAATCATCCATATAACCCTGGAGACGCAACTGAACGTCATCACCCACAACCTCACGACCTTCGGTCAGGATTGAGTTCATCTCAGATGAACCTACGGTATGACGCAAAGCAGATTCAGACGCATGACCCAAACTAACTTCAGGATCACGTACCTTCAGCTTAAACTTAACAGGATCAGAGATAACGTACTGAACCGTCATGCTGACATCTACGATGTTTTCATCTTCAGTTAGCATCAGAGAACGGTGCTCGTAAGCACTTACCCGGGTCACATTCGCCGTCATCACATCATCGATCAATGGTGGATTCCACTGCAGGCCTGGCATCACTGTTTCGTAATACTTACCTAAACGCAGCACAACACCACGCTCCTGCTGGTCGACGGTATACACACCCATCACTGCCCAACCAATCAAAACAACCAGCGCTATAACACCAAAGAAGCCGCCGGTTGATGCAGAAGAGGGACCAGAGCCGCCACCGCTACTACCGCCGCCGCCTTTCTTACCGAAAATACCATTAAGCTTTTCTTGCAGCTTTTGCAGCGCTTCATCCAGATCAGGCGGCCCCTGATCTTTACCGCCTCCGCCGCCACCTTTACGGTCGCCGCCACTATTCCAGGGATCCTGATTTTTCCCGTTACCACCAGGCTCATTCCAAGCCATATTATTCTCCGTTTACAAAACTGTTTAAACGATTAAAAAAGTGTAAGAAGGCTGCCTTAACTATGCAACCACTCCGGCTTGTTAACATTAGCACCCAGATATCTTTCTGGTGCTATTTTCATACGACTGAGCAACTGCATCAGATCTTTTCTTTGAATTCGCACTTCAAGACTAATCTGCCCCAGCTCATCAACACTTTCACTTAGCACGGCACCTAAGGCATAGAATTGGGCACGTAAACCACCCTCCTCCGGATTTAAGCTTAGCTGTTCATGAAAGATATCGTCAGACAGTAGTTCTGATACCGCCTGAAACAACAGATTAACGCCTTCTCCGGTTACCGCAGACAACCAAACCCTGACAGGTTTACCTTCGTCGTTACGGTCGATCCGAGCCTCTGCCCGCTCGAGCATATCGATCTTATTGTAAACCTCTAAAACCGGCACCTCATCAGCACCAATCTCTCCCAGTACCGAATGCACTTCATCCATATGCGATTGACGCTCATCGTCAAAAGCATCGATAACATGCAGCAACAGATCTGCTTCAATCGTTTCCTGCAACGTTGCCCGAAACGCTTCAACCAGCTTATGCGGAAGGTGACGAATAAAACCTACTGTATCCGCCAAAATCGCCGGACCCACATCATCCAGCTCAACTCGGCGCAAAGTCGGGTCGAGGGTCGCAAACAACTTATCAGCAGCATACACGTCAGCATCGGTAATATTGTTAAACAGTGTGGATTTTCCTGCGTTGGTATAACCCACCAGTGAGACGGTAGGTATCTCAGAGCGACTTCGGGCACGACGACCCTGTTCACGCTGCTTACGCACTTTATCTAAACGTTTAAGAATACTTTTTATCCGCGCCCGCAATAATCGACGATCGGTTTCCAGCTGTGTTTCACCGGGACCACGCAGACCGATACCACCCTTCTGTCGTTCAAGGTGGGTCCAGCCACGAATCAACCGGGTAGACATATGCTCTAACTGCGCCAGCTCTACCTGCAGTTTACCTTCGTGGGTACGCGCTCGCTGAGCAAATATATCAAGAATCAGGCCGGTACGATCCAGAACCCGACACTCAATCTCACGTTCAAGATTTCGCTCCTGGCTTGGACTGAGTGAGTGATTAAAGATAACCAGTTCAGCTTCGTGCAGACGAACGAGATCTTTCAACTCTTCAACTTTACCAGAGCCAATAAAAGTTCTAGGACTAGGGAGGCTGCGTGACCCGGTCAAAAAGGCAACCGGATCAGCACCAGCAGATAAGGCGAGCTCTTCCAGCTCTTTAGGACTTTCCCGGTCCACCTCATCTGCCATATCGATATGAATCAGAATGGCGCATTCGCCAGACTCGGGACGCTCAAAGAACAATGAAAACCTCAGTCAGCAGATTCGTCGGCCTGTGGAAGCTTCACCGGACGAGCCGGGACCACAGTAGAAATAGCGTGTTTATATACCATTTGACTGACCGTATTCTTCAGTAGAATAACGAACTGGTCGAACGATTCAATCTGTCCCTGTAACTTGATACCGTTTACCAAGAAAATGGAAACGGGTACCCGTTCTTTACGCAGTACGTTCAGATAAGGGTCTTGTAACGATTGCCCTTTTGACATTGGAAGCTCCTTCCTAAGAGTAAGTGATGCACTGCAGAACTGCTAAAACGAATAACACCGCAATACAAAATGCTGCCACCAAAAAGTCGTGCAGCCCAAAAAATAAAATCAGTATTGCATTATATAATGGTCCCTTCCAACAATTTCAAGGCATTATTGGTTAAATTCGGGTCGGTGGATTCAAAATGGTGCAGATTATCCCAACTACGCAGCCAGGTAATCTGTCTTTTAGCCAGCTGCCGCGTTGCTATGACAGACTTTTCAATCATCGTGGCGTAATCCCAGGTCCCTTCAAAAAATTCCCACATCTGTCGATAACCAACGCAACGAACAGAGGGCATCTGCAGATTCAGGTCGCCCCGATTCCAAAGTGCCCTCACTTCTTCTTCAAATCCTTGTTCAAGCATAATCTGAAAACGTTTTTCAATCCGTTCATGGATTGTTTTACGCTCCTGCGGCATAACGCATATCTGACTAACATTATAGGGAAGCTGCTGTTTTTGCTGTTCCTGCCACAGTTCAGTCATTGAACGGCCGGTCAGCTCGTAAACTTCAAGCGCTCGCTGCATCCGCTGTGGATCATTCGGATGTATCCGTTGCGCTGCATCAGGATCAACCTGCTGCAATCTTTTATGCAAACTGCCCCAGCCATGCTGCTCCGCCTCGCCAACCAACCGATCACGGATCGCCTGATTCGCCTGAGGCAGTGTTGCCAATCCTTTTAACAGCGCCTGGTAATACATCATAGTACCGCCGACCAACAGTGGGATTTTACCGGCAGCGCTAATGTCAGCCATCTCACGCAACGCATCCGCACGAAAATCTGCCGCAGAGTAACTTTCAGCCGGATCGAGTATATCCACCAGTTTGTGAGGGTAGCGGGAAAGAAACTCGGCATCAGGCGTCGCTGTGCCGATATTCATATCCTTATAGATCATCGCCGAATCGACGCTGATAATTTCACAGGGCAGGCGTTCATATAGAGCCATTGCCAAATCGGTTTTACCCGAGGCAGTAGGCCCCATCAGAAATATAGCAGGGGGATGCTGCTGATTATTCAAATTATTGACCCCGCATAAACAGACCATCGAGGTCGTTCATCGACATCTGAGTCCAGGTAGGGCGACCGTGGTTACACTGACCACTACGCTCGGTCTGTTCCATATCACGTAACAAAGCATTCATTTCAGGGATGCTCAATTGTCGATTGGCCCGGACGGATCCGTGGCAGGCCATAGTCGCCAGCAACTCATTGGTATGTTCCTGAATTTTCTGACTGGTGCCAAATTGCACCATATCCCCCAGCACATCGAGGATCAGTTTACTGACGTCGGCACTGGCAAGAGAGACCGGCAACTGTCGAATTACCAACGTTTCTTCGCCCATCCGGGCTATTTCAAAGCCCAGCTTAGCGAAAACCTCGGCCCGCTCTTCAGCACAGTCCGCTTCCGCAGAGCTGACCGCCATACTCACTGGTACCAGCAACGGTTGACTGCGCACACCTTCAGCCTTATAAGCCAGTTTCATGCGTTCATAAACCACCCGCTCGTGAGCTGCGTGCATATCAACGACGACTAACCCGGCATCATTCTGCGCCAGAATAAACACTCCATGTAGTTGAGCAATGGCGTAGCCTAAAGGTGGACATTCCGCATTATCTGTTTCGACCAGTGATCCGTTTTGCCCCTCTAATCCCGAATTCTGTTGCGGGTGCAACGCAGCATACCCCGAGATCTGCTCACGAACCTGCCCCACCGACGGACGATCAGACTGGTAGCTATTGTGGGGCGCAAAACCTGAGCCTGTAGCACCCCCTACATCCCGCTGTAGCTGGTGCAGAGGCATTCGACTCTGTTCAAAGCTTTGTTGTGACACCGCCTGCCCGGGTGCCGCGCTCAACATTGCACCGGCTGCCGCGCCAGAAATAGCGGGCTCAAGCCCCTGCTCCGGGCGAATATCAGCAATCACTCTATGAGTGGTACGGAAAATAAAATCATGAACAAGACGAGTCTCGCGAAAGCGCACCTCGTGTTTGGTTGGATGCACGTTAACATCCACCAGCTTCGGATCCAGTTCCATATACAAAACATAAGCGGGGTGACGACCATGATAAAGAACATCCTGATACGCCTGACGCAATGCATGCGCTACCACCTTATCGCGGATAATCCGGCCGTTAACAAAAAAATACTGCAGGTCAGCCTGGCTACGTGAGAATGTCGGCAATCCAACCCAGCCCCACAATCTCAACCCCGATGCCTCAGCACTGACATCCACTTTCATCGCATTTTCAATAAACGCAGGAGACAACAGGGAGGCTATACGCCGTTCCTGCTCAGCATCTGTAACCGCAGGCCGCAGCTGATGAATCACTTTCTGGTTATGGCGCAGCGTAAAACCGACATCAAATCGGCTAAGCGCCATCCGTTTAACCACCTCTTCCAGGTGCTTAAACTCAGTTTTTTCTGTTTTAAGAAATTTACGCCTGGCGGGAGTATTAAAGAACAGATCTCGTACTTCAACGGTTGAGCCCTGTGGATGCGCCGCGGGTGA
>JAGPUU010000395.1 GCA_018067325.1 Amphritea sp. | reverse complement strand
TTGCATCAGCAGATGACCGGAGAGGTTCGGATTCTGACCTCGGATACCATCAGTTTGGATGAACGTTGCGGCATGGATGAGGTGCTGGCAGAGTTTGCGGCTTTGGCTCCAGATGTTTATATCAGTTTTGATACGGCTCCTCTGGGGGAGATCGAGCGGCGGGTAATTAACGGCGATGCAGATGTAGGATTTATACCTCACCACCGGGACCTTGAGGGGCTGAATTTTCTGCTGATGTATAAAGATAAATCGCTGCTCTATTGTGGTGACCGTCATCCGCTATTTCACGAGCAGGATGAGCAGCTCATTAATGACACATTGAGAGAGTGTAAGCTGGTTCACGCAGGCGTGCAGACCAGTCCAGAGTCAATTCTGCAGCTGGCTGAGATGAATAAAGCGGCAGAAGCGTATTACTATGAAACCCGTGCAACGATGATTTTATCTGGAGTGTATGTGGGCTTTATGGCGGAGAAATTTGCTCAGCAGTGGGTGGATAGAGGTCGGATGCGAGCGTTATTACCCGAGACCCGCTCCTATAATCTGCAGGTTGCTGCCATCAGTCGTCGGTCAGGGCCGCTGAATAAACCCCGAGACCTGTTTATGGAGTTGTTGACCCAGCATATTGAAGCAACTGATAAGGAGCAGGAGTAAGTAGGTTTAATCTTTTAACCACTGGCTTATCTGTTGGATCAGCCATTCGGGTTGGTCATGGGGCAGATCATGTCCCGCATCGGCATGTTGGATGTGTGGCATATTCCAGGCTTCTGCTAACTGTTGAGAGCAGCGCGGGTTGACCAACTGATCCTTCGCGCTACTGGCTAACAATAATGGCTTCTTTGGCGGATAGGGCTGTCCGCCACACTTCATGGCTAATTGTAACTGGAGGCGGAAATTGCTGAAGCTAACCGGGTATTCCAGTTGATACATCTGCCAAAAAGAGAGGGTTTCTTCCTTGTGGCTTTGCTCCGTGCAGGTCAGATCGTAAATAGCCGCTTCTCGTTTATAGCCGCTACTGAGCATTGCTCTAAACAGTTTTGGCATCGCGCCGGGTTGCAGGCGCATGTGTGGTTTGTTCCAGGGTGAGAGGCTGCTGTTGACCATAACAATGCCTTGCAGGTCATCGGGATACTCCTGCATCCAGTGGTATGCGATGATCCCTCCCATAGATAAACCTAGCAGGTAGACCGGTTGTTCTGGTCGGTGACGACGATGCAGGTCGTCAATCAATTCTGAAACTGAAGTCGGCGTCAGGTGTTTATAGCGCGTGCCATTACCCGGCAGGTCGATACAACTTACCCGGGTATCAGGCAGTAGTTTCTGCATTTTTGTTGCAAACTGACCCCAGTGCCGGCTTTCCCGACAGAGTCCCCGCAATAATATCCAGTGTTGTTCAGCCATCAACACTTCTCCCTATAAAGCACTGAGTTAAAGTGTAGTCGGAAATTGCGGGGAGTCAGTTTACTTTCTGCTGAGTGTGTCTCAATTATGATCGGACAGAGCGAGCTCCCCGCTGTTGAAATTTTTGCATCTCTTCAGGGGGGACAAAAAGGCCGCCAGTGGTCCAGATCAGATGGGTAGCGTTGCTCATACACTGTTCGAGGGTCTGCTGGCTTTGGTAGGTTTTTCCCTGCTCACTTTCTGTTAGCCAGCGAGGGCCCGCAAAGCCGGCTGCTGCAGAAGGTTCGATCTGAATAGCTTCGGTCTGGAATAATTGGTACAACTGGCTGAACAGTTCATCATCGGTGACCGTGAACACGCCGCTGAGAATGTTCTGCATAACAGAGCAAACCCACTTAGATGCCATGCTGACGGCAAGACCATCGGCTTCGGTGTCGACTTTCAAACCTAGTGAATACACTGACTCAGGTTCTGAGTCGGCTGAGGATTGCATTCCCACCAGCACACAGGGGGCCTGGACTGGCTCGGCAAAGAAGCAGTGTACATAGGGGCCGAAAATTTGCTTCAGGCCGAAATTGATACCCCCAGGGGCACCGCCTACGCCACAGGGAATATAAACGAACAGTGGGTGTTTAGCGTCTACCTGAATCTGCTGTTCAATAAGCTGCTGTTGCAGACGCAGTGCCGCCACGGCATAACCGAGAAATAGTCGCGGCGAGTTTTCATCATCGACGAAGTAGCTTTTGGGGTCGGCATCAGAGGCGGCTCTGCCAGCGGCAACCGCTGCACTGTAATCATCACTGTGCTCGACAACCGTTACACCCCGGTCACGCAGGCGCTTCTTTTTCCAGTCCTTAGCTTCCATGGACATATGCACAACCACTTTAAAGCCCAGAGCAGCGCCGATAACACCGATACTCAGACCCAGATTTCCGGTACTGCTAACGGCAATTTCGTAATGGTTAAACAGGGCTTTTGCTGCAGGGGAGGCGAGTGTCAGGTAGTCGTCATCTGTGCTGCTAAGAAGGCTATGATTAAGTGCTAAGTGCTCTGCGTGACAAAGGACTTCATGAATACCGCCCCGTGCTTTTATCGAGCCTGCTACAGGCAGGGCATGATCACCCTTGATCATTAACCTGCCGGGCAGTGCGGTGAAGTATTGCTGCTTTAATACATCTGCAGGCAGAAGTTCAGATTCGATTAGACCGTTGCTGTCCTGAAGTTCAGGAAATAGCTGTGATAGTAAGGGAGCAAAGCGGCGCAAACGCTGGTCGGCTTGATGTATATCAGTGAGACTAAGACTACTTTGTTCAGGTTGCCTATGGGCCTGATAAGCAGGGTTTAGCCATAGCAGTGGATTACCCTTGCTAAGTTGTTCACCTACTGTTGTATCAATAATTAGCGTCATAGTTTGTTCTACTTTTTGGATTTGTTATCGTGCACTGGTAAATATTCTGTTCGTTTTGTTCCGGCTAAACAAACCATTATTTCTATAGTATGGTTTAGTTTGGCTAAACTATAGAAAGAGTTTTTTATGCACCTTAATAGTCAGATTCTAGCAGCGATGAAAACCTTTGAGGCGTCAGCCCGGTTGCAAAGCTTTAGTCAGGCCGCCAATGAGTTATCCATTACTCCGGGGGCAGTAAGCCAGCAGATCAAAAATCTGGAGAGACAACTCGGTGTTGTCCTTTTTACGCGTAAAACTCGCCAGGTTGAGTTAACAACTCAGGGCGGTCAGCTTTATGAGACCGTACAGCCTGCATTACTTAGTCTGAATAACTGTATTGGGCGAATGAAGCGGCTTAATCTGGAAGGTAATGTTCGCTTGCGCTCAATACCGTCATTTGTATTTAACTGGTTAATTCCTAGGCTAGGAGGCTTTCAGAAGCGCTACCCTGATATTCGGATAGAGACCTTTGCTGATGGAAGTCTTCTCGACCTTAAAAGCCGTGATTTTGATATAGCGATTGATTATGGCGACGGTCACTATCCCGGCCTGGGCCATACGTTGATGATGGAGGAATACCTATTTCCTGTGGTAAGTCCGGAGTACTTTAGTGAGATTGACTGGTCCGCATCGGGAGCATTGAATCGAGTGCCTTTATTGCATGATACGGCTCCCTGGGTGGGTGCAGCCCCGGATTCTGAATGGCGTTACTGGCTTGAAGTGAACGGTATGCCAGGGGTTGATAGCAGTCGAGGACATTATTTCAACCGTAGCGATATGGCGATTAAAGCTGCTGTAAGCGGGCTAGGTGTAGCGATAGCTCGTGAATCACTTATTACCGATGAGATTATAAGAGGGCGCCTGATTGCGCCTTATGCAAAGCAGAAGTGTCGTTGTAGCTACTATATTGTTTATCCTGAGGGTGTGCTGAGTAATCCTCGGGTCAAGGCGGTTCATGACTGGCTTTTAGAGATTGGTCGCCAGCCATGTTGAGTTAAAACGGCCCCTGCATAGAGTGACCGATACCTTTGTTTTTTGGATAACAGTCAGAACCGCTGTTAATTTCGTGGCTGACTTGGATTGATCGGCAGGCTGAGAGACTCTTTAACCTCTTCCATTACGATATAGCTCTTGGAGTTTTTAACCCCCGGCAGTGTCAACAGCATTTCGCCTAATAGCGCCCGATACTCAGACATATCTGCGATTCGGGCCTTGATCAGGAAGTCTGCATCACCTGAGACCAGATGGCATTCCAGCACATAAGGGAGCGCGGCAACGGCAAGATTAAATTTTTGAAAGGCATCAGGTGATTGATAAGAGAGGGAGATCTCAACAAATACCAGCATGCCATAACCCATCGCCTGTGGATCAATACGGGCATAGTAGCCTTGAATCAGGCCATCTTTCTCAAGTCGTTTCACTCGTTCCATACAGGGCGTGGTGCTAAGCCCGACGATATCTGCCAGGTCGACATAGCTGATGCGGCCATTTTCCTGAAGTGTCTTGAGAATATTCAGGTCGATCTTATCCAGCTTACGTTTATGTTTAGAATTCATAGTGTTACTTCGCTTGTTATTAGTATATAGGTAAAAATTTTTACTAATTTATATTTTTCAGGGTAATGCTTTTTCAAATAGTTTAAATACAAAAGAATAAACTGTCAAAGATGCAATAGACTAGCTGAATAAATTGTTGGGCATAATTATAAAAACTGATAGGTATTTGTAATGCAGATTTTGATTTTGGGTAGTGGTGTTATCGGTGTAACCAGCGCCTGGTACTTGGCTAAGCAGG
>JAGPUU010000383.1 GCA_018067325.1 Amphritea sp. | reverse complement strand
ACACCCTCTCTATGCCCCTTTAACTGGATTCTTTAGGCTAGCATTTTGACCATGGCGAACACCGAGAGCACTAAAGAAAGTCAGGCAATAAAAAAGGCCGATGTTTTAGCATCAGCCTTTTCGGTTCACTTAGTGATCAATCCGCATTTTTTGCCTTCTGTTCCAGAATGAAATCCCGGTATTTCATATCCTCTTCGAGAATATGCTGACGTAGCCAGCGCTGCAGATAACTATTAACAGAATCACCTATGATAAAGGGACTTTGAGGAAAGCGTGCATAGGTTGCACGAATCGTTTCCAGCCACTCGATAAAGTTCTTATGCTGTAGCAGATGCCCTTTCATACCGGGATAACCCACCTGCACCATGTACTCCTCTTCCCGACTAAAATGGCCACGGGTGTAGGCTTTCAGGCGGTCCAAAATTGAGTTGATGTAATCATGGCTCATATCTGCTGAATCAAGCTCATCCACCAGCGCAAATAGCTCTTTATGATCATCATCGATACTGTGATCACCGACACTCAGATCACTGGTCCACGTAATATTCATAATCGATAGTTCCTAACCTACAGTGACTACAACAAACCCAGAGCAAGCATTGGGAATGCGATAATTAAGCCCAGTCGAACGAGATCCGATATCACAAAGGGAAAGACGCCCTTGAAGATCTCCTTAATCGGAATCTCCGGGGCCACCGACTTGATAACGAAAACGTTCATCCCTACCGGCGGCGTAATCAATCCCAGCTCTACAGTGATAACCGCAACGATACCAAACCACACTGGATCAAAGCCCGCAGACTGAATCAGTGGATAGACAACAGGCACGGTCAACAGCAGCATCGCCAGGCTATCCATTACGCAACCCAGCAGAATAAACAGCAACAACACACAGAACAGCACCATATATGGCGTTAACTGCATGCTGTCCACAATCTCTACAAGAGAGAAAGAGATACGCGAAACAGAGAGAAAGTAACCGAAGATCTCAGCACCGATAATCATAAAAAAGATCATCGCTGACATAAACAGGGTCTCTTCAACCGATTCCTTGAACTGTTGGAAGTTCATCCCACGAACCAGTGCGATAAAGAAAGTACCCGCAGCGCCAACAGAAGCCGCTTCGGTCGGTGTAAAGAAACCGGTGTAGATTCCGCCGATAATCAGTGCAAATACGCCGGTAAAAGGCGCTAACCCTTTCAGACCGATAATCTTTTCTAACAAGGTGGTTTTTTCACCCGGCTGAGCCAGATGAGGAAACAACGAAACCACAATGGCAATCGCAACACAGTAAAGCGCCAGCCCCAGAAGACCCGGAATAACACCGGCAATAAACATATCGCCTACTGATTGTTCAGTTATCAGGGCATACAGCAGCAATGCTATCGAGGGAGGAATCATAATTCCCAAGGTACCACCCGCTGCCAACGTTCCCGAGGCTAGCGACTGAGCGTAGCCGTTTTTTTCCATCTCGGGTAATGCCACACGGGACATACTGGCAGCGGTCGCCATTGATGAACCGGAGATAGCAGAGAAAATACCGCAGGAAGTTACCGCCGCCAGCGCCATACCACCGCGCCAGCTACCAAATAGTTTACGGGCACCTTCAAACAGTTCCTGTGACATTCGTGCTTTTGATGCAAAAACCCCCATCAGGATAAACATCGGAATCGGGCTGAAACTATAGTTAGATAACGTTTCAAACGGGCCACTATCAAGAATCGACAATGCCGGCTCAAACGCGACAATCCAGCCAAAACCGATAAAGCCGGTCAGCGCCATCGCCAGGGCAATAGGCATTCGAATAGCTATCATTACCAGCATGCCGATGATGCAGATAAAACCAATAATTGTTCCGCTCATGACAGACTCTCCCCTTTCTGGAAGAAGAACAGACGCAGACTAATAAGCAGAGCCGCCAGCGACAGAAATGCAGTTGCGAATGAAGTTATTGCGTACAGGTAACTGAGAGGAATCTGGAGATCCTGTGTCGTCTCCCCTGACATACCAGCTTGCCCTACTGCGTGATAAAAACGGTAACTCATAGCACCACCCAGCAACACAAAGCCAAGCATATAGATACCTTCAAGCCAGGCTTTCATACGCGAGGATAAATTTTCAGTAAACAGGTCAACGATCACTTGCGAACGGCCTACGGAATAAGGCAACGCAAAGACAACCATGAGTAAAAGACCATATTTAATCAGTTCAACTCCACCGATAAAGGTCAGGTCGACCGAACCCTCAGTGGCCTTAAACAGCGCACGGGTGAGGACATCAGCAAGAGTGACGAACATCATAGAAACGAGAATGGCGCCGCTGATCACATGCATTGCATGCGTAATTCTATTAAACAGCCGGTTGAAAGCCATCATAATATACTCCAATAAACGGAATAAAAGAGGTGGGGGATTAGCGATAAACAGAAGCCCCAGCCCGACTATCTTTCAAGTATAGTCGGGCTGGAGAACAGCTTACTTACAGGTAGATGACAACTCTTGTGCGCGTGCGTAAACCTTACGTGCGGGCAGACCTTTAGCTTCTAAAGCAGCAAGGTAATTTTCGGTTGCTATATCTAGTACCGGCTTCCAGGCTGGATTTTCAATACCACCCTCTACGGTATAAATCTCATGACCTAATTCGACAGCTTGAGCACGACCTTTCACATCAAGACCTTCGAAGACTTGAGCAGCAGTCTGAGCCCATTCAGCACCGGAGTTATTATCCAGAACCTTTTGAAGGTCAGCAGGCATCTGAGCGTAAACATCTTTATTCATAGTCATTACAAATGCGATTGTATACAGACCACCTACTTCAGTATGCTTTGGCGTCAGTTCATTCAAACGGAACACCAGTTCTGCTTCCCATGGAAAAGTAACGCCATCGATAACTCCACGTTGAGCTGACTGGTAAGCCTGTGGCGCTGGCATACCGACAGGCTGCGCTCCTAGCCCCTTCAACATATTAGCAACAACCGTGGAAGGTCTCCGAATACGCAGACCATTCAGATCAGCGGGTTCTTTAACCAGTTTTTCAGTCGTATGAATATGGCCCTGGCCG
>JAGPUU010000380.1 GCA_018067325.1 Amphritea sp. | reverse complement strand
GCGGGCCGGCGTTGTCTGCGCGGATCTGCACCCGAGTTATACCTGATGCGTCTACCACAGAAACACTGACGTTGTAGCCGTCTGTGGCGCATTGAGTCAGCGCTGCGTTGGCAAGTTTCTGTGCTGTATCAAGGTTGAGGTAAGCCTGCTGAGGGAGTTCTGTCGCCTGAACAGAGCCAGCAAGAGTCATTGCTGCACCCATTGTGAGAAGTTGCTTAATCATCGTCATATTCCTCGTTTACTTTCATTTGATGATTGTAGGATAGGCCTTAACGCGTTGCTCAGCCCTTTCTGCTTCATTACAGTTTTGTAACTTATGCTTTTCGTTGATGCTAAAGCTGAATGACAGTGCTACCGTTTAGCATATGAAATTTTTATTGATAGAAGACGACCAAAAAATTGCCGCTTATATTGCTAAGGGCTTTCGCGAATCCGGTGATGTAGTGGATATTCAGTGTGATGGCCGCGATGGTCTGGCAATGGCATTAGACGGCGATTATGACCTGCTAATTATTGATGTGATGTTACCTGGCCGGGATGGTCTGTCTGTTATAGAAGAGATGCGGGCCCGTGGATTGTCGACACCGGTAATCATTCTGAGTGCCAAGAAGTCGGTTGAAGATCGGGTGCGAGGGTTGGAAACCGGGAGCGATGATTACCTCACTAAACCCTTTTCTTTTACTGAATTACAAGCTCGGGTACAGGCTTTATTGCGCCGGTCGCTGCAGCATAATAGCGCTGATCCCGGGCTGCCGACAGAGTTACGTTTCGCAGATCTGGTATTAGAGCCTTACCGCAAGACGGTAACCCGCAGTGGTCAGCAGATAAGGCTGCAACCCCGTGAATTTCAGCTACTTGAATACATGCTGCAAAACCAGGGTCGGGTGTTATCTAAAACCCTGGTGCTGGAGCATGTCTGGGAATATAGTTTTGATCCTCAGACCAATGTTGTTGATGTTCTTGTCTGTCGCTTACGTAGCAAGATTGATAAAGACTTCACACCCAAACTGATTCATACCCTGCGTGGGGTTGGTTATGTTCTCAAAACTGATTAAATCGCTGCACAGAAATACCGCAGTAAGACTGAGTCTGCATTTTTCTCTATTGTTCTTGTTAAGCGCGCTGGTGCTGTTTGTCACCGTCGATTATCTGTTAAAAAAGTCTCAGACCGAGAAAGATCAGCAGCTGATTTCCTCCTTTATTGAGAGCTATCAACGGCTGCATCAACAGGTAGGCTTGCATAAGTTAGAGCTGGTTATCGGGCGGGATGCCCCATATTTTCAGCGTAGCGAGATGCGGGTGATGCTGGAAGACGGGCAGGGAAAGCAGCTGATGCTGGTCCAGCCTGAGAGTTGGTATGGCGAGTTACAATTTGTTGCTCCTACCGATTCATCTGACTGGCAGGCGGGGCACCTACAGGGGAGTGCCATCCGGGTATTGTTCAGGCAGGTTGAACTGAATGATGGAGTGGTTCTTAGAGTCGCCAAGTCTGTTGTACCAGGTGAAACTCAGCTGGCCAGTTATCGGCTTCTCGTACTGCAGGTGATGGTACCCTTGTTACTGTTGGGACTATTACTGACTGTCTATATGAATTGGCGGGCTTTGCGTCCGGTGCATGACCTTATTGCAACGGTTCGCAGCATTCAGGCTAATCAGTTAAAAGCTCGGGTGGAAGTACGTAATCCAGAATCAGAGCTGGGTGAACTGGCGGGCATATTCAATGAGATGCTGGAGCAGATTGAGCGACTCATTTTGGGCATGCAACAATCATTGGATTCAGTGGCCCATGACTTACGAACACCGCTGTCCAGAATGCGTCTCAGTCTGGAAGCCGCACTGACAAAGCCGGATGAGCAAAGCCTGAAAGAGGCTTTGATGGACTGTGGGGAAGAGGGGGCGCAGGTCGAAGCGATGCTGCGGGCACTGATGGATCTGTCTGAAGCAGAAAGCGGCATCATGAAGT
The DNA here is from genome assembly GCA_018067325.1 of Amphritea sp. GTDB lineage: Bacteria > Pseudomonadota > Gammaproteobacteria > Pseudomonadales > Balneatricaceae > Amphritea. Next base: position 2,598 of record JAGPUU010000380.1, on the reverse strand, counting down.
TGCACCCCGAAACGCTGAATCTGTCACAACTTATTAGAGACTGTATAGATCTTTATCATTATGTGGCAGAAGATAAATCTATTGAGGTTTTATTTGCTGATGAGCAGGACTGTTTTATTACTGCAGATCCTATGCGCTTGCGACAGGTGATGGCCAATCTGCTGGATAATGCCGTTAAATATACCCCTTCAGGGGGGACTGTTAGCCTCGGAATTGAGTCAGTAGATCAAAGGGTAAAGATTATCGTTACAGACACTGGCATAGGTATTGATGAACAGGATCAGTCGCTGGTCTTTGATCGTCTCTACCGTGCTGATAGCAGTCGCAGTGAAACCGGTATGGGATTGGGGTTGAGTATGGTCAGGGCGGTAGTTCAGGCTCATCAGGGAAATATCAGTCTTGAAAGCACTATAGGTCAGGGTAGCTGCTTCAGGATAGAGCTTCCTGTAAATAGCGCAGCCGGTGGTTATCAGGCGAGAGCATGAACACCTGTTTATAGTTTTTGTTAGAGTAAAAACAGCAGAAGTGACCAATATCAATTAACCAACCGTTTTTCTTGGTTAATATGGGCTTATTGTCTAAACAGTGATTTTAAAAGTCAGAGGTATTTATGAGCTCATGTTGTGGAGTTTGCGGCGGTCAGGACGCTGAAGAAGTAAAGAAGCAGGAAGAAAAGCAAGAGCAAAAAGAGCAGGCAAAATCGACTAAGGGCCAAGTACAACAACAGGAAGCTGTTGAGCAAGAATAAATCATAGTTACTGTTTGCTATAAGAGAAAGAGACCTTAGGGTCTCTTTTTTTGTTTATATTATCTGGGTTAATGCCCCGATCAGATCAGCACGTGCTACTACCTGATAGGAGGCTAGCTGCGTTATAATCGGTGGATACGCACTATATTCCCTAAGGACGATTTTTATATGACCACCCTGACTATCCGTACGCCCGATGACTGGCACCTGCACTTTCGTGATGGCGATATGCTACCGGAAACCGTAGCCGCTACGGCTCGCTGTTTTCAACGTGCAATCGTGATGCCGAACCTGGCGCCGCCGGTCGTTAATGGTGCGATGGCGATGGATTATCAAGAGCGAATTCTGGCAGCTCGCCCTGCAGGTAATAGTTTTGAACCACTGATGACGGTCTATCTGACCAATGCGACAACGGGCCAGGATATTATCGATGCTAAAGCGATGGGTGTTGTTGCTGCTAAGCTGTATCCTGCGGGTGCAACGACTAACTCCGCTGCCGCTGTGACGGATCTGGAGGCGATGTATCCAGTATTCGAGGTGATGGCAGAGCAGGGCATGTTACTGTTGGTACATGGTGAAGTGACCGACAATCACATTGATATCTTTGATCGTGAAAAAGAGTTTATCGATCAGAAGATGACTCAGATAGTAAACCGCTTTCCACAGTTAAAAATCGTCTTTGAACATATTACTACCGCTGATGCTGCGCACTTCGTTGAAGCGGCTTCGGATAATGTTGCAGCAACTATTACGCCCCAGCATTTACTGTTGAACCGTAATGACCTGCTTGTGGGTGGCGTGCGGCCACATAACTTTTGTCTGCCGGTGCTGAAGCGTAATACTCATCAGGCAGTATTGCGTCAGATGGTGCAATCCGGTTCGCCAAAGTTCTTCCTCGGTACCGACTCTGCACCCCATGCGAAAGAGGCAAAAGAGAACGCCTGTGGTTGTGCCGGTTGTTACAGTGCCTGGAGTGCAATTGAACTCTATGCACATGTGTTTGAAGAGCTGGGTGCGCTGGATAAGCTGGAAGGCTTTGCCAGTAATTATGGTGCTGATTTCTATGGCCTGCCACGTAATGAAGGCAGCATTACCCTGGTACGTGAAGAGTGGACGCTGCCAGAAGAGATTACTCTGCCAGACGGGCGACCTATCGTGCCATTCTTTGCCGGTCAGAAAGTTAGCTGGAAGCTGCAGGGCTGATTGTCGTATGAATGTTATTCAAGCCCGGTGATGACCGGGCTTTTTTATATCTGCATAGCAGTGTTTAATAGGGCCTATGAAACAGAAAATATTGATCATCTATGCCGGTGGCACTATCGGTATGCAGGCCTCTGAAAATGGTTATGTTCCGGTTGCAGGTTTCGAGCAACAGGTGCGGCAACAACTGAGCACAGACAGTGCACGGCAATTGCCGGTGTTCGAGATGCTGGAGCTGGATCAACTGATCGATAGTTCAAACTTGCAGCCACATCACTGGACAGAACTAGCCCGAATAATTGAAGCGCACTGGCAGCAGTACGATGGCTTTGTTCTGCTCCATGGCACCGACACTATGGCGTATACCGCCTCGATGCTCTCATTTATGCTGCAGGGAATGGATAAACCGGTGATTGTAACCGGGTCACAGATCCCCCTGGCAGAGCTGCGAAATGATGCATTGGACAATCTGATTACATCGCTAATGTTGGCCGGGGGTTATGATATCCCAGAGGTTTGTATCTATTTTAATGGTCGCCTGCTGCGGGGTAATCGCGCGAGTAAGCTCAAAAGTACCAGCCTTGATGCATTTGAATCGCCCAATTACGGGCATCTAGGACAGGTGGGTATCAACATTGAACTGCATGCAG
>JAGPUU010000153.1 GCA_018067325.1 Amphritea sp. | reverse complement strand
ATGAGCATGCTGAGGCGACCAAACGACTGGAGCTTCCGCCTTCAATTCGGGCTCGTTCTAAGCTGATGCAGGAGCGTCTGGATGTTCCTAATGCAGGGCAGACTGCTTCTCAGCGTAGTAGTGATTTTATTATTCCTCGCCCTGAGTTTTTCTATACTGATTCGGGCAATGGCACAGTCAATCTGAAGAGTGAAGGTGGCAATAAGGTTCTGGTCGTTGACGAGCCTATCGCTGATGTCTGGATACAGCTGCAGGATTTCTGGCGTTTCAATGATGTGAGTCTGGCGAAGTCTGCTCCTCAGGAAGGGGTGATGGAGACCACTTGGATCGATACCGAGGGTCAAGACCTAGGCCTTGTCGACAGTTTGATCAAACGCTTAACCTTTCAGGATGTTGAGGGTGAAGTTAGTGATAAGCTTAGAGTTTCTCTGCGTCCGGTTGCCAACGACTTCAATCGAACTACCATTGCGATGCAACACATTCGTGTAGCTCGTGATGAGAAGGATCAGGCTATTAATTGGTCTGACGACGCTGAAGATGTAGGTTATAAAACCGATATGATGTTTGAGATGCTTCGTTATCTGAGCAAATCAACCTCTAACGAAAACAGTCATAGCTTATTGGCCATGAAACGTGCTGATAAGAACAAGCCGCAAATGGGACGTGACTCGAAGGGCTCTCCTGCTTTGAAGATCACTGTGCCGGTGGATCAGGCTTGGAATGAAATTAATACGGCGATTGATAAGACTACCTTCGATGTAGGTACCCGTGATCAGCAGATGGGTGTTATCTATATGACGTACACTACATCGACTCCATATGAAGATACTGAGAAAATGGGTTTCTTCGAGTGGTTGAATTCAGATCGTAAATCGCTAACGTTGAGCTCAGGCTCACTGGGTAAGGCATTGGGATTTGGTGGTGGCAATAAAGGGACTGAAGGGCCTGTATACAGTTCTAAAGAGGTTGCGACCGAAGAAGTAGATAGTGGTGCCGATTCTGAAGATGGTAGTGATACTGAATTCCAGTACAGTATTGATGAGCAAGCTAAAGTAGCTGAGACTGAAGGTTTCAAAATTTGGCTTGCAGGTGAAGTTATCTACATCTTTGGCAGTGGCCAGGATGGTGTCTATAATGAGTCATCTGACCAGTACGAACATTCAGCTCAATATCAGTTGCATATGAATCGTACCTCTAACGGAGTTTTCCTAACGGTGAAAACACCCGAAGGGTTATCTGCTCCAGTTGTGGTTGCTGATGAACTTCTCTGGGGAATTAAAGAGCAGCTTTGAAACTGTTTAATTCCGAGCGGGCTTTGGAAACGATCTCGTACTCTTAAGGGTTGGTTTCATCGAGTCTAGCGATAAGTACGGGAAAAGGGGCCTTCTGGATAGTAGGCCTCTTTTTTTATGGTTAAATTTTTGTGAGCCGGTTTAATGGGCGATGTTATAAGCTTTTTAAAGCCCAGTGCATAATCTTTTTAGTGGGAGATAGTTATGAAAGCTGTATTTCTTGATCTTGATAGTCTTGATTGTGATGATCTCAATCTAACAGCCTTTGAAACTCTGTTTAGTCGCTTTACTGGCTATCCGACTACTGCGCCTTGTGAAGTGCCTGAGAGAATAAATATTGCCGAAGTGGTTGTCGTCAATAAGGTAGTGCTTGACCGGGCAGTGTTGGCTGGAGCCAGTCAGTTGAAGCATATCTGTATCGCGGCAACCGGCACGAATAATGTTGATCTGGCGGCCGCTGCTGAGCTGGGGATCAGCGTTTCCAACTGCCAGGCATATGGCACCGATTCGGTGGCTCAGCATGTTATGACGCTGATGTTGGCGTTGCATACTAATCTTATCCAATATAACCAGGCTGCCCGTGACGGCCAGTGGGCTCGTGCAGATCAATTTTGCTTATTGAGCTATCCGATTCAGGAGTTGCGGGGTAAGACCCTGGGAATCGTGGGGTATGGCAATCTGGGCTCCGGTGTTGCGCAACTGGCAGGTGCTTTTGGTATGGATGTTGTGATCGCTCAACGGGCTGGAGGTGAAACCGTGGGGGGGCGATTAGCGATGGCAGAATTGCTACCCCAGGTGGATGTATTGAGTTTGCACTGTCCGTTGACGGAACAAACCAAAGATTTGATCGATGTTACAGCTATAGCGCAGATGAAAACCGGTGCCTTCATCATCAATGCGGCTCGGGGTGGTGTGGTAAACGAATCTGATCTGGCTGATGCGTTACGTAGTGGCAAGCTGGCAGGGGCTGCCACCGATGTGTTGACAGAAGAGCCACCGGTCAATGGTAACCCACTGCTTGCCGATGATATTCCCAATCTGATTATTACGCCGCACAGTGCCTGGGGCAGCGTTCAGGCTCGCCAGCGAATAGTTGATCAGATCGTTGAAACTATTGAAGGCTTAGCAAAGGGTGAGCAGATAAGGTGGGTTAATTAAGCTTAGGCTAGAATCATCTCGGACTAGAAAGACTTAAAAAGGGGTTGCTACCGTAAAGTTCAGCGTCTCTTCGCTAACTGGATGGCTGAAGCTCAGGTTTTCGGCGTGTAGTAGCATTCGTGGTGATCGGGTTACTTGCTCCGGTGAGGCATAAAAGCGGTCGCCCAATATAGGGTGTCCCAGATATTGCATATGCACCCGCAGTTGGTGGGAGCGCCCGGTTATGGGTTTTAGCTCTATCCGTGTGGCATCATCTAACTGTTCAAGAACCTGCCAGTGTGTCTGCGCCGACTTCCCTTTCTGATGATCTATCATCTGCTTGGGACGGTTGTCCCAGTCGCAGCGCAGCGGTTGGTCTACCATGCCTGATTGAGTTTCCAGCCGACCTGCAACGACTGCCTGATAAATCTTGTGTGTCTGCCGTTCCTGGAACTGGATGCTGATATGTCGATGGCTCTCGGCTGTTAGCGCCAGTACCATCACCCCGGAAGTGGGGTAGTCGAGACGGTGGACGATCTTGGCGGTGGGAAAACGTTGCTGAACCCTGCGCCAGATACAATCCTGTTTCTCCTCTCCGATGCCAGGCACTGACAACAGATCAGCGGCTTTGTTGACCACAACTATCTCGGCGTCGGCGAAGAGAATATCCGCGTCGTTGATACTGGGTATCATCTCAGCGACTGATTCCCTTACCGGTAAATAGTTTCTTTTTCTGGGATTTCTTTTTTCCCCTGATAAACAGCGCCATCGATTCTATGTGATGAGTTTGCGGGAACATATCCATAATGCCGAGATGGGTCATGCTGTATCCCTGCGCGCAAATAATAGCAGCATCACGCACCAGGCTGGAAGGCTGGCAGGAGACGTAGACAATCCGTGTCGCCTTGAAGCGGCCGATGGTCTGGGCCATTTCCAGCGCACCCGAACGCGGTGGGTCGAGCAGTATGCGGTCGTAATGTTGCTGCATCCATGCGGCGTCCACATCGGGTTTCGACAGATCTGCGCAGAAATACTCGGTG